>JBJSZF010000732.1:0-1253 GCA_046090125.1 Verrucomicrobiota bacterium | reverse complement strand
ATCGCCCTGAGCCTCTTGTTGTCCGTGATCCTGCTTGGGGTGGGGGGGGCGCATCCGGTGATGGCCACCCCCTTCCACTGGCTGCCGGTGCCGGGGCTCGACTTCACGCTGGGGCTGCAGGTGGACACGTTGTCGGTCCTGATGTGCATCGTGGTCACCTTGGTGGCGTCGCTCGTGATGCTGTACTCGACGGCCTACATGCACGACGACCCGTCGTTCAGCCGGTTCTTCTGCAAGCTGAGCCTGTTCGTCTTCTCGATGCTGGGGATCGTTCTCGCGGACAACCTGGTGATGATGTTCGCGTTCTGGGAGCTGGTGGGCGTCTCGTCCTACCTGCTCATTGGTTTCTGGCATGGCAAGCCCGAGGCCGGGGATGCGGCGAAGAAGGCGTTCCTGACCAACCGACTTGGGGACTTCGGCTTCCTCCTGGGGATCTTGGTCGTGTGGGCCGCCACGGGGACGGTGAACCTCGCGGAGTTGGCGACGAAGCTGCACGCGGAGCCGGGCCTCCTCGGGTCGATGGCTGGCATCTCGGGCTTGCTGGTGTTCATGGGTGCGATGGGCAAGAGCGCCCAGTTCCCGCTGCACGTGTGGTTGCCGGACGCGATGGAAGGCCCGACGCCGGTCTCCGCATTGATCCATGCGGCGACGATGGTGGCGGCGGGCGTGTACATGCTGTGCCGGGTGTTCTTCCTATACACCGTTCCGGCGGGCTGGCCGGAGGCCCTCGGATTCCTTGGGAACCTCGGATCGGGCATGATCATTGGCCACGTGGGGGCGCTGACGGCATTGCTGGCGGCGCTGATGGCGGTGCAGCAGGACGACATCAAGCGCATCCTCGCGTACTCCACGTTGTCGCAGTTGGGCTACATGGTGATGGCGGTGGGCCTCGGGGCTGCCGAGGGAACGCCGGCGGCGGGCTTGTTCCACCTGGTCACCCATGCGTTCTTCAAGGCGATGCTGTTCCTCGGGGCCGGCTCGGTGATTCATGCCTGCCATCACGAGCAGGACATCTGGAAGATGGGCGGCCTGCGGAAGAAGATGCCGGTGACGTTCTGGACGTTTGTCATCGGGACGCTGGCATTGGCGGGGGTGCCGCCGTTCAGCGGATTCTACTCGAAGGACGAGGTGCTGGCGACGGCGCTGCACGTGGCTCCGGCGTTGTTCTTCGTGGCGGTGGCGGTGGCGATCCTGACGACGTTCTACATGGGACGGCTGGTGCTGGCGGTGCCCAGCGTTGCGGTGGCCTGGTT
>JBJSZF010000731.1:0-6809 GCA_046090125.1 Verrucomicrobiota bacterium | reverse complement strand
CCACACGACCTACTCGATGATCTACAGCTCCCACATCTCGTGGAGCTCGCCCACCACCCCGACCCCGCTCGAGCTCTACCCCGCCCTGGCCTTCGACCGCCTCTTCAAAACCGAGGCCGGCCGGGGCGACCAGAGCGTGCTCGACGCCGTGCTCGCCGATGTCCTGCGGGATGCCGTCGGCAGGGCGTGGGATGTTGGGCTTCTCCAGCGTGGGCCGCCATCCCTCCAGGCGGCCGCCCTTGCCCGCCGACTCGATGCGCACCTCGACCTCGCGGACCGAGTCCAGGTACTCGTCGAGCTTCTGTTGGTCCCTGCGGCTGATCTTGCGCCGGAGGTCCTGCGCGTCGCCCATGACGGAGTCGAGGACGCTTTGGTCGCCCTTGCCGGCGCCGTCCTTGAACAACCGGTCGAAGGCGAGCGCGGGATACAGCTCCAGCGGCGTGGGCGTGGTGGGCGAGCTCCACGAGATGTGGGAGCTGTACAGCATCGAGTAGTTCTTGTGGACGGATGGGTTCGCCTTCTCGCAGGCCAGCACGAGGCTGGGCACCTTCGTCGAACGCCCGTTGTGCTGCGCCACCAACTGGTCGAAGGACGTGCCCGAACGGATCTCGCCGCCCGAGGCCAGCGGCGCGCCCGAGAGCAGGTTGCCCGTCTGCGAGCTGTGGATGTTCCCCTTCAGGGCCTCCTCGTTGTAAAGCCCTTGGACGAAAAGCATCCGCTCGCGGAAGTCGGCCAGCGGCTCCAGCACCTTGCCCAGCTCCATCGCCTTGCCCTCGCCGCGCGCCCACCATTCCTTCCCGTGGAAGCCGTTCCCCGCGAAGAACACCGCCACGCGCACGGGGGCCTCGCTCCCGGACGCCTTCTTGCCGCCCGGCTCGTCGCCCCACACCCGCACCGACTCCATCCACGGCAACGCCATCGAGACGCCCAGGCCACGCAGGAACGTGCGCCGTGCAAACTGGTGGGAACTCATGCGCAGAGGCTACCAACCCGGGAGGACGACGGAAGCGGGAAAAAGGGGAGACCGAGCCTTGCCACGGCTTGGCCGACGGTTGCAGCCGCAGGCGTACCCCGGCACGCCGCCGCCTTTCCAAGGGCTCACCACCTCCCTGAGTCCCGATGAATCCGCCCTGCCGTCTGAATTGGAGGGCTTGACTCCGAGGTGGAAGGGTCGCGTAGTCAAAACCGAGCAACGAAGTAAGAACCATGAACAAAATCCATGCCCTTGCCTCCGTGTCGGCAGCCCTGCTGGCGATGCCGGCCTACTCGCAAATCCAAATCACCATCACCCCGAACGGGGCGGGCTCCACGCTCTGGACCTTCTCCGGCTCTGCGACCTACAGCGCCGTCGTGACGAACTCAAAGTTCGTGAACCAATCCTCGTTCAACGCGGCCTCGAACACGGCCGAATGGAAGACGGGAACCAGCACCAGCAATCTCTTCGGCGTCGCCTACACGCCCACAGCCAATTATGTGACGTCGGCCTACAACGACTTCAATGTCTCCAATCCTGGCAGCGGCGCCAACATCACCATCGGCGGCACCTCCTACACCATCGACGGGGTCCTCGTGGACCATGACGGCTCCGGCGACGACATCGGCATCTTCATTTCCGGTTCTACATCTGCCGTTCTGTCCCCGGGGACGACCGTCGCCCTCAGCGGATCAAAGGCCTTTGCCGTGGATTACTCGAACCTCATCCCGGGCTCGTATCCCTTTAGCTACTTTGACGACAGCGGAACGCTGAGCATGAATCTCACTGTGGTTCCCGAGCCTGGCGAGTGGGCGCTGCTGACCGGGACGACGCTGTGTGTCACGGGCTTCATCCTGCGCCGTCGGCGGCAGGCCTGACGTATCGCTTCCCAAGCGAGTTCGTGCAGGGCGAGGCCATGCACCCGGCCTTGCCACCTCGTGATCCATGTCGGCGTCGCGGCCCCACGGGTTGGGGTCGTGCATCCGACGTCCAATGGGCCGCGAGCAACGGCTTAGAATCCTGATCCGCCCTAGGTTGCGCGACGGGCTTATCGACTGCCGACGGCCCGTTCAAGCGGTCAGGTCACCGGTCGTCGGCCCGTTGCCCGCATCACCTTCCAGACGGTCTGCAACCGCCGCAGCAGGGCCGGCATCTCGGACAAGGGGACCATGTTGGGGCCGTCGCTCAACGCCGCGTCCGGGTCCGGGTGGGTCTCGATGAACAGGCCGTCGCAACCCGCCGCCACGGCGGCCGCCGCGAGCACGGGCGCGAACTCGCGTTGCCCGCCGGACCGGTCCCCTTGCCCGCCCGGCAACTGGACCGAATGCGTCGCGTCAAACACGACGGGTACCCCGTTCCGGGCCAGGATCGGGATGGAGCGCATGTCGGCCACCAGGTTGTTGTAGCCGAACGTCGTCCCGCGCTCCGTGAGGATCAGGTGCTGGCCGCCCGCCTCCCGCGCCTTGGCCACGACCTGCGCCATGTCCGCCGGCGCCAGAAACTGCCCCTTCTTGATGTTCACCACCTTGCCCGTCGCCACCGCCGCCGACACAAGGTCCGTTTGCCGGCACAGGAAGGCCGGGATCTGCAACACGTCGCACACGCGCCCGGCGGCCGCGCATTGCTCCTCCGTGTGCACGTCCGTCATCACCGGCACGCCGAGACGCTCCCGGACCCGCCCCAGCACCGCCAGGCCCTCCTCCAGCCCCGGCCCGCGATACGATCGGCCCGACGACCGGTTCGCCTTGTCGAAGCTCGCCTTGAAGACGTAGTCGATGCCCAGCCGCCCGCACGCGTCCCGAAGCCGTCGCCCCACCTCCAGGCACAAGGCCTCCGACTCGATCGCACACGGCCCCGACAACAGGAAGAGTCGCCTCCCCGAGGCCAGCCTCCGCCACACGGCATTCCCGGACGTTCGCACGGCCCCATCCTTCCCGCGCCCGTGGCCGTGTGAAGCCCCAAAGCATCCCGCGCGTTGCTCCGCCCGCTTGATCGACGCCGGGTGCCCCCCGAGCGTGCGCCGGTGTCGGTGCCCGAGCTCCAACGCCTCCAGCAAGGCGATCCCGCCGCGTGGAACCACGCCTTCGACCTGCTGTGGCCGGAGGCCTTCCACGTGGCCCGACGCCGCCTCGCCCGCATGTCCCCCGAGGACGCCGAGGACGTCGCGGTTGAGGCGCTGGGCGACGCGGCGGGCATGGTGGGGCGCGTGGCCGGCTTCGAGGAGCTGCGGGCGTTGGTGCGCGTGCTGGCCCATCGGCGGGCCGTGGACCTCGTGCGATCGCGCGAGGCGTTGATGCGAAGGGAACCCTCGGGCGAACCCACGTCCGCGCGGCCGGATGCCGAGGCGGCCGACGATCGTCCCGAGCCATGGGAACATGCCGACGCGCTGGACGTGGCCCGTTGGTTGTCGGAGGCGGTGCAACGGCTGCGCCCGCTGGAGCGAGCCTTGCTGGCGGGCCATTACGTCGAGGGCCGCACGCACGCCGAGCTGGCGGCGTTGCATGGCGTGTCGCGCGCCACCCTGGGGGTTCGGCTGGCGCGCATCCTCATGAAGCTTCGGCGCCACCTGTCCTCGCAGCCCGGGCTTCTCCAGGAAGTCCAGTTGCGCCATTTCCAACCATGAAGACGCCCCCCATCCCCGAGAGCCTCGTTCACCTGGCGGCCGACCAATCCATCGGTGGCCCGCCGCCTGCCGCGCCGAAGCCACCGCGCCGACGACTTTGGAACGTGGTGTCGAAGCGGCTGGCGGCGTCGGGGGCGCGCGGGGGCGAGGGGACGTTGCCGGATTCGGCCGACGTGACGACATGGCTTCGCCAGGCGTTGGTGCCCCTGCGCTGGGGTTGTCCCGTGCCGATTGGAAGAGTCCTCGCCGCCGTCGAAGCACAACTGGGCGTCGCGCGGGAAGCCCCGGCACTGCACGACGCCCCCAACGCCCCGACACGCCCTGCCACGGACCTCGACCGATGCCGCTGGCTGGCACAGACGGCCCGCCGGAAGGGTGATGCAGACGCCGTGCGGCTGGCCGATGCCCTCGAAGCCTGCGCCGCCGTCCTCGCCGCACGCCGGGCATCCCGAGGCGGTGGGTGACGGATCAGGGCCGCCTTGGGCAGGGCGCTCCTCCGGCCGTTTGCGCCCCACCGGACCGACCAGCCCCCAAGGGTTGCAACGAGCGCAGTCGCCGCATCTCGTCGGCCGGAAACGCGGGATGGCTCTGGATCCAACCCGCGTCCCGAACGGCCTTGGCGGCGGGTCGCCCAGCGCCACGCACAACCACCTCTTGGCGCACTTCGTCGGCGATGTGCACGTGCCCGAAAAGTTGGCGAAGCAAGTCCAGTTGGCCGATCCGCGCGAGGGTGATGAGCGGGGAGGAATCGGACACGACGATCACAGCCTGATCCGGGGCCATTCAGTTGGGACGGTCGTTCTGGATTGGCCAGCTTCCGCGATTCCTTTGTCGCTCGATCGTGATGCGTCCTGCACCGGCCCGCGCCTCGCTCACTCCTGGGCTTGCGGAAGCATCGGGTTGGCCATCGCTTCCTTCGTGGGTGAAGGGTCCGGGCTGAGCCGGGCCATGGTGTTGCGGTCCGCTGCCAAGTCATCGGCGGCATAATGGAGAGGTACCTGACGCTTCCCCGCGAAGTCCATGAACGCCTCGATGCCCAGTCCAGCAAGCTCGGCCGCTCGGCCCAGGGAAACGCGTTCCTCCCTGAAAAGCTCCAGCGCAACCAACAGGCTTGCGGGTTCCGAGTCGGACTGGTTGTCCAATCCGGCCAATGCCAATGCCTCCTGCGGGATCTCCACGGTGACGGTGCCGACTTCATAATCTTCCCCGCGCCGGTCTGGACGCTCAAGCGCTTCTCCCAAAGGGTCAGCGCCGCACCACGGCATCGCCTCGATGTGGGTGGCTGCCTCGCGCAAGATACGGCAGCCGGTCGGTTCTGGCCGATACAACCGGCGTGACCGGCCGTCCCCTGGGTGGTCACGAGCGTCTTGGGGTTCCTGGACGTTTTCGGCGGGTTCCCTCGTCGTGGTCGCCATGGAGCACGCAAGGCGCACCGCGGCGGATGGACTCGGGCCGGGGAGGTCCACCTTGGGACCCGAGCGCTCCAAGGGTGCTGGCCCACGCCAGCTCCCGAACGGACGGCCTTGGAACCCTTGCCCATCGTCACCAACCCGTTCCGGTACCCCTCCACTTCCGCCCCCCGGTCCCCGCCCCCTTCCCGCTTCCCGCTTCCCGCAACGAACCCTGTGGCCCGAACGCCCGAATTCGGACCTTGAAAGCCCCCGGGCCCGAACGAACCCTGCCGGAGTCGTCCGAGCGCGCCCCGTCGTCCATGAAGTATCCCCTGCTCATCATTGCCGTCGCATGGATCGTCTTTGCCATGGCCTGGTCGCGGTGGCGGGTACGGGCGGTGGGGGGCGAGGGCTTGCCGGATGGGCTTCGGATCCTGCTGACGCTGGCCATCCTGGTGACGATGGGAGGCGTGGCCGTGTTGATGCGGGGCGTGCAGGGCCCGGCGGCGTTCGGGTTCGGGATGGTCTTGGCCCTGGGCCTCTACATGGGCGGGTTCCTGGCGTTGTTCGCGTTGTGGCACCAGACGGTGTTCGCCCTGATTTCACGGCCCATCACGGACGCCTTCGACGGCGGTGGCACCACGGAGGAACTGCGGCCCTTCTACTACAAGGCGATTGCATGCAAGGGCCGGGGCGAGCACCTGGCGGCCATCGAGGAGATCGAGGATCAACTCCAGCGCTTTCCCAAGGACAAGGAGGGCTGGTTCCTCAAGGCGGAGATCGAGGCCAACGGCTTGCAGCAACCGGTCGTCGCCCTCACCACGCTGGATGAGTTCCTCCCCTTGGCCCGGCCGGAGGACCGGCCCGAGGTGATGTTTCGCCAGGCCGAGATCGAGCTGGAACGAATGCAACGGCCGGAGGCGGCACGGCGGCGACTGGAGCAAATCGCCAAGGACTTCGAGGGCACCGAGGCGGCCCGCCTCGCGTTGCAAAAGATCGCCCGGCTGCCGTCGGGCGGATGGGCTCAAGGCAACCCTCTGGGCGACCGCGACGGCCTGGTGGTCGTGAGGCACGAGGAGAAGGTGGGCTTGTCCGAGGACCTCGGTGCCCGGCTTGTTCCCCGGGGCGAGACCCCCGAGAACCTCCGGGACCAGCTCTTGCTGCAACTGGAGCAACACCCTGACGACCACGTGGCCCGGGAATCGTTGGCGCGCTTGCTGGCGAACGAGTTGGGCGATCCCGACGAAGCCCAGGCGCAGCTCGAAGCGCTGGTCGCCGCCCCCGGCCAACCCGACCGCGATGTCGCGCGCTGGCTAAACATCATGGCCGACATCCACCTGCGCTCGCCGTCGGGCATTGCGGCGGCCGCGATGGTCCTGGATCGCCTGATCCAACGCATGCCCGGCAGCCCCACCGCCGAAGCCGCCGAGCGTCGCCTCGCCTTGCTCAAGCTCGAGGCGTCGTCGAAACCCGAGGCTCCCAAGGTGCGCATCCGCAAGACCACTAGGAACGTGGGATTGGAAACCAACCGACGCTTCTCCGCCCGGCGCGCCAACATCCCCGGCCTGCTGCCCGACCCCGAGGCTGCGGAGCCTTCCGACGACCCGGCTCCGCCCCGGCCGTAGGGACCCCGGCTGCTGCACCTTCGGTCCATCGAGATTCGCACGACCCCGTTTTCCCATGTCCGCCACCGAAGATTCCCTTGCCGAACGCCTCGCCACGATCCGTCGCCGCATCGATGCCGCCGCGCGCCGCGCCGGCCGCGATCCCGCCTCGGTCCAGTTGATGGCGGTGACCAAGAACCATCCGGCGGAAACCGTAG
>JBJSZF010000730.1:0-3382 GCA_046090125.1 Verrucomicrobiota bacterium | reverse complement strand
ATGTCCCGCCCCAGGAACAGCCGCGCCAAAGGATACAGCCGCCGGATCCGCCCTGCCCCTTCCTCGGCAAGGTCCCGCGTGGAGACGCCCCGCGCGCGGGCCAGCTCCATCCCGAGCCGGTTGCGATGCGGCACGAAGGCCAGCGGCACGAACTCGGTGAACCCGCCGGTGTCGCGCTGGATGCGTCGGAGGCGCTCCAGGTGCCCGAACACCTGCGCCCACGTCTCGCCATGCCCAAACATCACGGTCGCGGTGCTGCGCAGCCCGCAGGCGTGGGCGGCCCGGATGATCGCCTCCCATTCGTCCGCCTTCAGCTTGCCGGGCGAGATCCGGCCACGGACGTCGTCGTCCAGGATCTCGGCGGCCGTGCCGGGGATGGAGCCCAGCCCGGCGTCGCGCAGCATCGACAGGATACGGTCATGGGGCAGACCCGTCTTCAGGTGCAACGCGTGCAGCTCCATGGGCGAGTACGCATGCACGTGAATGCCCGGCGACGCCTCCCGCAGCGCGCGCACGAGGCCCACGTAGTAGTCGAGCCCAAGGTCCGGATGAATGCCGCCCTGGATGCACACCTCGGTCACCCACGGCGTCTGCATCACGCGTTCCACCACGGCCTGGATCGTCCGCGTGTACGCCTCGGGATGGCCGGGCGGCCGGTAGAAGCCGCAGAAGGAGCAGTTCGTCGTGCAGACGTTGGTGAAGTTCGCATTGCGATTGACCACGTACGTCACCACGTCCCCATGCAACGCGCGGTTCAGCGCGTCCGCCGCCGCCGCAACCTCCTCGAACGACTCCCCCTCGCGCCCCGCCAACGCCACGGCCTCGTCCACCGAAAGTCCCTCGCCCCGCACGGCCCGTGACAGCGGGCTCGCCGACGATGGCCGGCCCCGCGTCTCGACGCGGCCGTCACGCGTCGCCTCCCATCTCCCGATAACCTCCCGCACGCGGCCTGAGACCCAGCCCTTCTCCAAGTAGGAGTCATAGACCGCCCATCGATGCCGCAGCCGCAGCCCATGGCGCGCGCACGCCTCGGCGTACCGGGCCGGCGGCTCCCATGGATGCTCGAAGTTCACGAGGTCGCCCTCAGCCGAGATGCCGCCGAGGTCGTCCACCAGCGGCAACAACGCCTCCCAGTGCGGCTGGATGTTGGGCGGGATTTGCACGGGCACGCCCGGGGCCACCGAGCGCCAGTGCCGCACGAGGTCGACCATGTCGTCCAACGTGGGCGCGGGCGGCGCGGGCTGGAGCCGCGAGCGCGCATTCGGGACGTAGTTCTGGAGGATGATCTCCTGGAGGTGCCCATGCCGCGCGTGCAGTTCCGCCAGGGCGTCCAGCGACCGCAGGCGCGACCCGTGCGACTCGCCCAGGCCCACGAGGATGCCCGAGGTGAACGGCACGCGCGCGCGCCCGGCCGCCTCGATGGCCCGCAGGCGGCCCGCCGCCGACTTCTGGGGCGCGACCGTCCGGTTGAACGCGTCCTCGACGTTCTCCAGCATGAGGCCCATGGAGGCGTTCACCGGGGCCAACGCCTCGAACTGCGCCTGCGACAGCGCCCCGATGTTCGTGTGCGGAAGCATCCCCGCCTCCAGCACGCGCTCGCACGCCCAGCGCGTGAAGTCGATGAAGGAACCGTGGCCCCGCCGTCCCAGCTCCTCGCGCAGGTGCGGCATCGTGTCCGGCACCTCCCCCGACAAGAACAACACCTCCGTGGCGCCCTGTCGGCGGGCCACGTCCAGCAACCGCTCGAACTCCTCCCCCGTCACCAGCCCGGCCCCGTCCGACCGATACCCGCAGTAGGCGCAGTGCCACGGGCAATCGTGCGTGAGCGGAATCGTGAGCGATGGCGAATACGTGATGGCGCGCGCGTTGGACACGTGGGCCGCAGGCTATGCCGCCTTCCCAAGGACGCAACGGGGAGGCGGGGACACCCCACGCCGGGGTGCCTCACAAAGCGGTCGGCCTTCCCAAGCACGGCATGGCGGACTCAACGCTGGGAGCGCGGACGTCCCCGGCCACCTCTCCATGCTCCCGCCTTGCGGGAACCGTCCGCTCCGCGCATCCCGCTCCCATGTCATCGTCAACATCGGGATGCACGGCAGCGCCCGGGTTGGCTGAGGGTTGCCCCTTGCCTCGTTGGAGGTTCTCCCCCAACGGATGTCTTGGCAGGCCTCCGATCCCAAGGTCTTGCCGCAGATCCATGACCTCCTCCAGGACGCCTCCATGCATCCGTTCAAGGGCCTTGGAAGGCCAGACCCCCTGCGACACGCCTTGGCTGGGTACGGGTTGCGTCGCGTCATCGGTGAACATCGCAGGGTGTACAAGGGGGTTGGGGGCGACCTGCGGATCGCGCAGTTGCGTTATCATGACTGAAGCCCACGGGCTTGGGCTGCGCGTGCCAGCGCCACCCTTCGGTCTTCCACGGCCAAGGCGGCGGACACCTCCGAGAGGTCCGTGGGGGACAGCGCGCTTGCGGAGGCGGATGTTGCGTGGAATGCCCTCGGGAAAGGCAAGGTTGACGCCTCCGAGGTCGCTGCGTCGTGCGAGATTGGCAAGGCCGAGGAGGGCATGGGCGGCATCGGTTTCGGCACTGGGGAAGCGGCCGTGATCGGTGGCCAGCCAGGCGGCGATCAAGGGGAGGTCGGCGGAGGCGTTGGACTTCAAGGGGCCATCGTTGGGCTTGCGACCGGAACCTGGGGCGGGCAGACGCCGGGGTTTCTTGGGCGTCCTCATGCTGCGGCGATCTACGGCATCGGGACGACGGCGCCGCCGTTGGCATCGGCGGGGGAGACGAGGGCATTGCATTGGGGGAGGGATCCACCGGGCCCTCGCGCCACGCGAGCAGGGCGAGCCACACGGCGAGGTTGGGCAGGATGGGGATGACGCGGCAGGAGACGGCCTTGGCCTTGTTGGCCCCGACGTCGACGACGCGTTCGTCGAGGCGGATGTCGCACCCGTCGAGTCGATGGATTTCCTCGGTGCGCAACATGCCGAAGGCGCCGAGGACGAGGGTGGCGCGGATGTCATTGGGAGCGGCGCGGAGGATGGCGCGGATTGGGGCGGCATCGAAGACGCCGACCCCGGCGGTGGCGTTGGACCTTGGGATGGGCACCTCGTGGACCTCCTCGAGGGTCTCGCGGGCGACCCAGCCCTGGGCCTTGGCGAAAGCGAAGAGGGTGGACACGGGCGCGCGGTAGTTGGTGATGGTCCGGGCCCGGAGGGGTTCCTCGCGTTCATTGCGGAGGGTTCGGAGCCATGCGCTAATCCTGGGGCTGGTAATGGCTTCGAGGGGGGAGCGGCCGGAACGATTCAGTTAGATCGGTCGTGCTTGCTCGATCTGCTCCCGCAACTCCTTCGTCATTCGCTCGTTACGGGCCTCGCACCG
>JBJSZF010000729.1:0-4719 GCA_046090125.1 Verrucomicrobiota bacterium | reverse complement strand
GTGGGCCGGAGGTTGCCGGAGGTGGGGGTGCTCATGGGGTCAGCGGCCGGCGGCCGGACGAACGGTGGGCAGGTTGGTCAGCGTGTCGCCCTTGAGCAGGTTGAAGGGCGGCGTGCGCTCGTCGAGGATCAGCGTCGAGCGGTCCTTCAGGGACCCCTCCAGCGAGCGCAACGAAAGCAGGAACACCGCCAGCTCCGGGTCCTGCTGCATCACCCGGTAGTGCTTCGTCGCCTCCGCCTCCGCCTCGCCGTAGATCTTCTGCGACTGGTTCTCCGCCTCCGCCACCAGCTTCTTGCGCTGCAAGTCCGCCTCCGACCGGATCCGGTCCGCCTCCGCGTTGCCCTCGCCCTGGTACTTCTTCACCAGCTTCTCGCGCTCGGTCTTCATGCGCTCAAACACCTTGCCCGTTAGCGACTCCGGCAGGCCCAGCTCCTTGATCCCCACCATCTGGATGTCGATCCCGTACGCGCTCAACGCCGTCCCCGCCATCGCGCCCCGCATCTCGCCCTCGATCACGTCGAACTTCACCTGCTCCGGGTTCGGCGAGATCAGGTCCGTGAAGTCATGGCTGCCAATCACCGAGTTCTTCGCGTCGCGCACCACGTTCTCCAGCGCCTGCTCGGCCTTGAGCAGGTCGCCGTTGAAGGACTCCAGGAACCGGCGCGGGTCGGCGATGCGCCATCCCACGTACACGGACAGGATCGGCGACTTCTTGTCGCGCGTGAACTGCTGCTCGTACTTGCGCTCGAAGCTCTGCAGGCGCTTGTCGAACTTGTAAACCTTCTGGATCGGCAGCGGCGCGCGGAAGTACAGGCCCGCGTTCGTGTAGCTGTTCGCGTAGCGCCCAAACGTCGTCACGACGGCCACCTCGGTCGTGCGCACTTGGAAGCAAAACAGCAACGCAAGGAACACGACGAGCAACATGCCGCCAACCAGCAGCGTGAGTGGGTTCTTCTTCTTCATCGGGAAAGGTTCCGGGAAATCAACGTCCGGGGATCAGGGTTCAGGGTTGAAGGTCAACAAGGGATTTCAGGGCTCATGCGCGCGACGTCACTTCTTCTCGTCCCCGCGCTTCACGGGGTCCACCGGCACGTCCAACAGGTCGCGTCGCAGCTTCTCCGTCAGGTCCAGGATCACGACGTCGTGCGTGTTCGTCGGCAGCACCACGTACTTGCGCGTCGCCGCCAGCGTCGTGCGCAGCGTCTCCAGGTAGTTGCGCGCCGGGTACACGTCGGGAGCCTCGCGGAACGCCGCCACCTGGTGCACGAAACGCGCCGACCGCCCCTGCGCGTCGTTCACCATCCCGGACGCGCCCGCCTTCGCCGCGTTCACCGTCCGCGACGCCGTCGCACGCGCGGCCGGCAACGTCTCGTTCGCATACCCCTCCGCCTCCAGGATCCGCGCCTCGCGCTCCTGCTCGGCCCCGATGACCTTCTCGTAGGCGGCCGCCACCGGGTGGTCCTTGTTGCCGATCGGCGGATGGATGTCCTGCAACCCGACGAAGATGATCTCCGATCCCAGCCCGGCCTTCGCCGACGCCTCCTGGATCCGCGTCCGCAACACCCGCGCTGCGTCGCCGCGGCCGCTCGACATCAACGCGTCAATGTCCACCGACGCCAGGTACCGCACCACCTCGCGGTTGGCGATCTGCTCCAGCAACCGCGCCGGGTCCACGTGGTTGTAGGCCCATTGCGGCGCGTTCGTGACCACGAACTGCACCGGGATCGACACCGTCAGCAGGTTCGCCGGCACCGTCTGGTCCGTGTCCCCCGCCGCCGCCTGCTCGCGCGACGCCACCAGCAGGTTGAACTCCGTCTTGTAGTGCGGCCGCGTCCACAGGACCGTGTTCTCCTTCTCCAGGTTCTCGTCGGGGACGAACCCCACGTTGAACGTCTGCACCGCCCGCGTGTTGATCCGCTGCACCGAGTCGATGGGCCACGGCAGCTTCACGTGCAACCCCGGGTCCAGCGTCGCCACCGGCGTCCCAAACCGCTCCTGCAACCCCTGCTCGCCCGGGTCGATCACCACCATCGCCGTGGACAACCACAACACCCCTGCCTGCGCCAATACCAGCCACGCAATGGCACCCTCCAGGAACCGGTAGAACCACGTCTCGCTGACCTTGAACCCAAACTGGTAGTCGAGCGCCTGCGCCGCCGTGGAGAACAACCCCGTCGGCTGCCCCAGGATCCCCACCAGCCGGCTCTCGTAGATCAACCGGTGCTCCCGCCCCTTCACCCGCGGCCGGTACGCCTCGAACACCAGCGCAATCAACGTCTCCAGCGCGATCAAACCCAGCAACACCACCGCCGCCAACGTCACGTGGCGGTCCCACGCCGGGTAGCTCGCATACACCGCCACCCCCGACCCTGCCGCGACGAACGACGCCATCGCCCCCAGCACCAGGTGCGACGCCCCGGGTCGCACCAGCGCCAGGCCCGCATACCGCGCCAGCTTCGACGCATACAACCCCAGTAGCAGCAGCACCAAGCCCATCCCCGCAAACGACGCGCTCGCCAGCATCGCGCGGTCCCCGCCCGGGGCCGACCACCCCTTCCACGCCCTCCAAAACCACCACGCGGCGGCCGCCTGCGCCACGAACAACACCACCGTGAACCCCGGCACCACCCACCGCTCAAACGAGCGGCGAGCACGCTGCGCCGGGAACGCGTCCGCCGCCGACTCCGCGAACAACGACGAGTCCGAACGCCGTCGGGCCAAGTCCTCCATCTCCACCCGCTCGGCCTCCTCGCGGGCCGCAAGGCGCATCTGGAACCAGCTCACCAACGCCACCATCGACCCCAGCAACAGCAGCGCCGCCGCCACCTCCCCCGCCGACGACCCCGCCATCCGCGACAACACCTCCGCCACGACCGCCGCCAGCAGCAGCGCCAAGAAGTTCGTCAGGCCCGTCCGGTTGAATGGTGCTTCCATGGTTCCAAAGTTTCCCGTCGCCTCAGCCCAGCTCGCGCTCCTCGAACAACATCAACGCGCACGACAACGCCGCCGTCACCACCGTCGCCGCATACCCCGCCGCGCGGCCCACGTAGGCCCACGGGATGCGTCCCTTGTCCTCCAGCGCCTCCGCCAGGTAAAGCTGCTGCCAGTTCGGCGTCAGGTCGTACAACACCTGTGCCCACCACGCCCCGCCCTGCGCCGGGCGGAGGAACAAGTAGTCCGAGACCAGCCCGATCCCGAAGAACGCCAGGCACACCGCCAGCGTCGGGATCGTGTCCAGCCGCGTGGAACACGCCAGCGCCAGCGCCGCGATCATCCACAACGCGAACAGGATCAACACCACGGCCGGCAGCAACCGCCAGTCCGCCGCCGCCATCTCACCAAACGCGAGCTGCTTCTGCGTCCCAAACGTCACCCACGCCGACGCTGCCGTCGTCCCCACCATCCACGCCGCCACCGCGTCCGCCACGAACACCCGCCGCAGGAAGAAGTTCAGGAAGCCCGCCACCGCATACGCGCCCAGCCCGGACCCGTAGTACATCGCCAGCGCCTGCACGTCCGTGTCCCCGTACGCGTCAAACGCCATCCAGCTCGACAGCAACCCCGCCACCAGGTTCGACCCCGTCAGCAACGTCAGCGTCCCCGCCAGCCCGGCGTACTTCCCAAGGATGAACGTCGCCCGCCCCACCGGCTTCGCCAGCACCGTCAGGGCCGTCCCCGACCGGATCTCCTGCGCCACCGACGACGACGCGCACAACACCGCGCCCAGCAACCCGGACAGCAGCGTCACCGCCAGCGCCATGTCCTTCACCAGCTTGGGGTCCTCGCCCAAGCCGAAGTACGGCACCGCAGCGAGGAACACGATGAACGACCCGGACGAAGTCAGGAGCAGCAGGTAAATCGGCTGCCGCACCAACTCCATGAAGGCATTCAATGCAATCGTGAAAAACGGACGCATGCGCTCGTCTCGAACTGTGTGGCCGTGTTCATACAGATGCCCACCCACGGGGTCAATCGACGGTTCTAGGAACGTGCCGCCGCCGATCACGGCTCGTCGTCCGCCGTCTCGAACACCGCCATGATCCGGCCAAAGGATTCCCGCACGTCCGCCGACGCCGCGATGACCACCCCGTACCGCCCGGCCTTGTTCGGGCGCGTCACCACGTGGCCATCCGCATGGAGCACGTTGCTCGAGCGCCCCCGGTGATGCGTCTTGGGCACCACGTTGAACGCCGCAAGGTCCGGCGGACACTCATACTGCGTGTCCAGGGCAAGCGCCGACACCGGCCGCCCGCGCCCGTTCATTCCCAACGTCTCCAGTCGCAACGGCGGCGGCGGCCACGGTGACGTGGGGTCATCGAACAGGTTCGTCGCGCCCCCGTGACGGTAGTAGTAGCTCCCCTGCGCCTGGTACCTTCCCACCTTCGCCAGCTCGGCCTGCGCATCTAGGCGTTGGTCCGCCCCCGGGCAAAACAAGGCGCGCGGCTGCGAGGCGAGGCTTCCCGACAACATCAGCCCCAGCGCCACCGGCTCCCCACGTTGCAACGACAGCAGGCTCGTGGGCGCGCCCGACGACGGATAAAAGCTCGCAGGGCTCGTGAACGGCGGGGCCTTGGGCCCGAACGGCACCCGGCCGTCGTGGTCGCCGGCGTAGGTCGTGATGCCAATCCCCACTTGCCGGAGGTTGGAAAGGCAGGCCGTGCGCCGCGCCGCCTGTTGCGCCTGCCCAAGGCCCGGCAACAACAACCCCGCCAACACCGC
>JBJSZF010000728.1:0-5823 GCA_046090125.1 Verrucomicrobiota bacterium | reverse complement strand
GACAAGACCGAGACGGTCTTGCTACCTTCACGGTGAGAGGCCCGCAACAAGCCTCCTCGATGGCCTTGCAGACCGCCTTTCACGGAGGCGCGGCGTGCACGGTGACTCGTGAGATCGCGCGAAGCCCTGCGCCTCCTTCGTCTTGGGCCCGAGAAGGCCCAACCGAGGACGACCCGCCCCCGGCCCCTCCCGAGGTCCCGTCGCGAAGCGCGGCCCCTTCACGGAATGGGTGCATCCGGCGCGGGTGTTGGTACGGTGAGGGGCGTGACGGAAACGGATGACACGCCGCCGATGTTGAAAAGGCTCTTCTGGGGGTTCATGGGAACGCTCTTTGTGTACGTAACCGGCTATGGCGCGTGCCAGGCCATGCGTGTGCGCGGCGGTCCATGGAACGTCACCCACGCCCTCGGCAAGGACGGCGTGCCCGAGCTGCGCATCGAGCATCCGCGCCTCCTGGGGCCCCAGCCCGTGACCATCCGCTTCCCCGGGGAGAAGCCCGCCCGCACGGACCTACCCATCACCGCCGTGTTCAGCGTGCCCATCACCAACGCCATGCCCTTCGGCCGCGTCGTGTTCGTGGACACCACGCTGCTCCCCGGCACCGTCACCCTCGAGTGCTTCGGCCACGCCATCGAGATGGTGTCCCGCACGTTGTTCATCGACTTCAAGGAGGTGGGCTGGACGCCCGGCACCAACATCGTCCTCGACGCCGCCAGCAAGCCCGATCCCGAACGTTTCAAGACCCCCGGCCAACAGTGGAAAGGTCGCTAACCCCCGCCCCTCGCTCCCTGCTCCCTACTCCCCGCCTATGGAATCCCCGTCGTCTCCCGCGCCCGCGCCCATGTCCGCCGCCGCCACCGTCCACCTCCACCTGCCGCCGGGGGTGTCCTTGCACCGGCTGGACAACGGCTTGGAAATCCTCGTTCGCGAGGATCGGTCGGCCCCGGTGGTGAGCGCGCAGGCGTGGTGCCGCGCGGGCTCGGTGGACGAGGGGCCGTGGCTCGGGGCCGGGTTGTCGCACGTGCTGGAGCACATGTTGTTCAAGGGCACCACCACGCGGGGCGCGGGCCGGATCGACCAGGAGGTGCAGGCGGCCGGCGGCTACATGAACGCCTACACGTCGTTCGACCGAACCGTCTATTGGATCAACGTCCCCAACACCGGCGCCGTCACCGCCATCGACATCCTCTGCGACATCTTCCAGAACGCGACCTTGCCCGCCGACGAGCTCGTCAAGGAGCTGGACGTCATCCGTCGCGAGATGGACATGGGGCGGGACGATCCCGGGCGCCGCGCCAGCATGGGGTTGTTCCAGGCCGCCTACGCCCGCAGCCCCTACCGGTTCCCCATCATCGGGCTTCCGGACCACTTCAACCGCGTGACGCGCGACGACCTCGTGGCCTACTACCGCGAGAAGTACGCCCCCAACAACTGCTTTGTCGTGGTCGTGGGCGACATGCGCACGGACGACGTCGTGCGCCAGGTGCGCGACGCGTTCGCCGGGTCGCCCGGCCGGCCCGTGCCGTCCACGGTCCTCCCCGACGAACCCCGCCAGACGACGCCGCGCGAGGTCATCGACGAGGCGCCCGTCGAGCTCGCCCACTTCAACATCGCCTGGCACATGCCGGGGATCCGCCACCCCGACACCCCGGCGCTCGACGTCCTCGCCACGCTGCTGGGCTCGGGCCGGAGCAGCCGCCTGTACCAGGCCGTGCGCGAGCGGGCCGCGCTGGTCCATTCCGTGTCGGCGTGGATCTACACGCCGGGCCTCGCCGGGATGTTCGGGGCCAGCGGCGTGTGCGACGGCGACAAGTTCGCCACCGCGCGGGACGAGGTCCTGGCCGAGGTCGAGCGCATCAAGTCCGAGCCCGTCGGCTCCGCCGAGCTGGCCAAGGCCGTGAAGCAGTTCACCGCCGCCACCCTGTCCGCCCGCAAGACCATGGAGGGCCAGGCCCAGGACCTCGGCGGGAACTGGATGTCCGCGCAGGACCCCGGCTTCAGCGAGCGCTACCTCGCCGCCGTCCGCCGCCTCACCCCGGAGGACCTCCGCCGTGTCGCCAACGAGTACCTGGTGGAGACCAACCGCACACTCCACGCCCTCGTGCCCGTCGGCTGCGCGCCGCGCCCGGACGTCGTCGTGGACGCCACGGCCGAGCATCCCGTGCATCGATGGGAGCTGCCCAACGGCCTCCGGCTGCTCGTGCGCGAGGACCATCGGTTGCCGTTCGTCGAGTTCCGCATGGCCCTTGGGGGCGGCCTGCTTGCCGAGACGCCCGTCACCAGCGGCATCACCAGCCTCCTGGCGCGCCTGCTCCTCAAGGGCACCGCGCGCCGGACCGCGTTGCAAATCGCCGACGAGATCGAGGGCCTTGGCGGTTCGATCGAGCCCTACGCCGGCAACCACAGCTTCGGCGTCAGCGCCGAGGTGTTGTCCGGCGACTTCGCGCGTGGCCTCGACCTGCTTGCCGACGTGCTCCTCCGCCCGTCGTTGCCGCCCGAGGCCGTCGCGCGCGAGATCGACGCCCAGCTCGCCGGCATCAAGGGCCAGCGCGACCACCTTCTCTCCTGCGCCTTCAAGGCCCTTCGCAAGGGCCTCTTCGGTGACAACGGGTACGGCCTCGACGCCCTCGGTACCGAGTCCACCGTGCGATCGTTCCAGCCGTCCACCCTGGCCGCCTTCCATCGGCGCATGGTCGTCCCCCACAACGCCGTCCTCGCCATCTACGGCGACATCCACGCCGACGCCGTCCGCGCCGAGGTGGAGCAGGCGTTCGCGTCGTGGCTCCCGGCGCCCTTGCCGGCCGGCCATTCCACGACCCAGCCCACCGTCGTCACCCCGCGCCTCTCGGAGGACCGCGACAAAGAGCAGGCCGTCATCGCCATCGGGTTCCCCGGGACCACGTTCGACCACCCGGACCGCTACCCGCTCGAGCTGTTGCAGGAGGCGTGCAGCGACATGGGATCGCGGCTGTTCATGCGCATCCGCGACGAGCTGGGCCTCGCGTACTACGTCGGGGCCAGCCACTTCCTCGGCCGCACCCCCGGCTACTTCGCGTTTTATTGCGGCACCGCCCCGGGCGAGGTGGAACGTGTCGAGGCCGAGCTGCGCGACCAGGCACGGCAACTCGCCGAGGGCGGCCTCACGGACGAGGAGCTGGCGCGTGCCAAGGCCAAGGTCGTGGGCCAGCGCAAGATCGCGCGGCAGGACCTCGGCAGCGTCGCCATGCATGCGGCGCTCGACGAGCTGTACGGGCTGGGCCATGACCACGGCGACGGCGAGGCCGCCCGCTACGAGGCGGTCACCGCCGAGCAGGTGCGCGACGCGGCACGACGTTGCCTCGTTCCGGAGCGCTGCGTTGTGTCCATCGTCCGGGGCCGGACACCGTCGGCCTGAACCCCCGCCCCGCCATGCCACCCCGCCCCGTTCCTGCTGCCGCCATGAACACCGCCATGAACACCGTTGTGATGCTCGCCTTGCCCCTGGCGCTCGCCTTTGCCGCCGCGCCCGGGGCCCGCGCCGAGGTGGGCAAGCCCCAGGAGGTGGCCCCGGGCGTTTGGTTTCATGAGGGCGACCTTGTCCGCCGCGGGCATTCCAACAACGGCTGGGTCGTCCTGCGCGACCAGGTGCTCGTCATCGACGCCAACTTCCCCTCGGGTGCCGCCGACGTCCTCCCCAAGATCCGGGCGACCTCGACCCGGCCCATCCGGCTTGCCTTCGACACGCACCACCACGGCGACCACGCCTACGGCAACCAAGCGTGGGTGGACCAAGGGGCCGCCATCGTCGCGCACGAGGGCGTCCTCGCCGAGATCCGGCGGCACGAGACCGGGTTCTTCGGCGGGCCGCCGGGCCGTTGGGAGGCCGAGGCGGCGTCGCGCCCGGACGTGCGCGCCTCGCGCCTGGCACCGCCCACGTTGCTCTTTCGGGACAAGCTGGTCCTGGACGACGGCGCGATGCGCGTGGAACTGCTCCACCTGGGCGTCGCCCACACGCGCGGCGACGGCTTCGCGTGGCTGCCCAGGGAACGCATCCTGTTCACGGGCGACGCCTGCGTGAACGGCCCATACAACTCCGTGGGCGACGCGAGCATCGCCGACTGGGTGCGGACGTTGGCGGCGGCCGAGGCGTTGAAGCCGCGCGTGGTATGCCCCGGGCACGGCCTGATGGCGGGGCCGGAGCTGCTCGGGCGCCAACGGGCCTTCCTGGAGTTGTTGCAGGCGGAGGCACGCGCCTTCGTGGACGCCGGAGCCACCCCCGGTGCGGCCAAGGCGGCCCTCGACAAGGTCCGCGACAAGGCCCGAGCCAGCGATGCCACCCGCGACTTCGTGGGCCCCTTCTTCCCGGCCCAATGGGAAAAGGCCTGGACGGAGGCGGGAGGCCGGGCATTTCCAAGGTAACGCAGCCCCGCTCGACGAAGCGGGTTGAGGTTGCCTCAAATCGCCCGGGACCGTGGGTGGTGCAGGGTGTCGCGGCCAGGCCCGCACGCGGCGAAGTGGAATGGAATGGGCCCTGGGTCCGTGACGATGGGCTTCCGACCGCCCGGGGACGGCACCGCCACGGTCTCGTCGCGGGTTCATGCACGCAGGCTTGGGAACGTTCTCGCGCCGAGGCTCCGAGGCGCGGAGGGCGCGGAGGCCCGAGATGTCCTTCCAGAATCCGCGCATCCATCGTGGCTTCATGGATGGGTGTCTGGCTCCTCCCTGTCCCCGCCAGACCGTGGCATCGATGGCACGCGCTTCCCGTGGCCAACAAGGGCATGGAGCGACTCCCCCCCCATTTGATGGAGTCCCTTTGCCTGCCATCCGGGCATGTCGTCCTGCCGCATGGGCGCGCTGCCCGCCGCGCCGCGCGACGCGCGACCCGGATTTTTCCTTGGTCACCCGCGCTGGTTTCCGGCAGAAACACGCCTTCATCGCAATGGCCTTGATCGTCCAGAAATACGGTGGCACCTCGGTGGGCAACACCGACCGCATCAAGAACGTCGCCCGCCGCGTCGCCGAGTCCCGTGCCCGCGGGGACCAGGTCGTGGTCGTCGTGTCGGCCATGTCGGGCGTGACGGACGGCCTCATCAAGCTGGCCAAGGACATCACGCCGCTGCCGTCCGAACGCGAGATGGACATGCTGCTGGCCACCGGCGAGCAGCAAACCATCGCCCTCGCCGCCATCGCCCTCCATGCCCTCGGCGTCCCCGCCGTGTCCCTCACCGGAGCCCAGGCCGGCATCGTCACCGACGGCGTCCACACCAAGGCCAAGATCCAGAACATCACGCCCGACGAGGTCCACCGGCTCCTCGACGCCGGCAACGTCGTCATCGTGGCCGGCTTCCAGGGGCGGACCGAGGAAGGCCAAATCACCACCCTCGGCCGCGGCGGCTCCGACCTGACCGCCATCGCCATGGCGGCCGCGCTCAAGGCGGACCTGTGCCAGATCTACACCGACGTGGACGGCGTTTACACCGCCGACCCGCGCCTGGCCCCCTCCGCCCGCAAGCTCCCCGAGGTCTCCTACGACGAGATGCTCGAGCTCGCCGGCTCCGGGGCCAAGGTCATGCAGCTTCGTTCCGTCGAGTTTGCCAAGAAGTTCAACGTCGTCTTCGAGGTCCGTTCGAGCCTCAACGACAACCCAGGTACCATCGTGAAGGAAGAAACCACCAGCATGGAGGACGTTGTCGTCCGCGGCGTCTCCATCGACAAGAACCAGGCCAAGGTCACCGTCGAGGGCGTCCCGGACCGCCCCGGCAGCGCCGCGCGCATCTTCAAGTCCCTCGCCGACGCCGCCATCAACGTGGACATGATCGTCCAGAACGTGAGCCACGACGGCGG
>JBJSZF010000727.1:0-1029 GCA_046090125.1 Verrucomicrobiota bacterium | reverse complement strand
CACGCGCCGCTTGGCGGGGGCCGTGTCCGCCCCGGTCACAAGCCATGCGGCGGCGACGGCCACCACGAGGGCCACCGCGCGCACCAGGATGGAAACGCGCGACATGGCGGCGGCGGGGTGCGCGGGTTGGAACGGCATTTGGCCCATGGGTGGCATCGTGCAACCGTTGCGCACGGCGTCAAAGGCGTGCCACAAGCAGCTCGCGTTGGAAGATCATCTCCTTGGGCAGGAAGGAGTAGAGCTTCATGAACAGCTCGTCCTGGGAAAGGACCTCGCGGCGCCATTCCTCGAGGTTGATGTTTTGGAGCGTCTCGAAGTCGGCGGCGGTGAAGCCCTCCATCCCCTCCAGGGGAAAATCCTCGGTGCGCGGCACCCAGCCAAGCGGGGCTTCCCACGCGCCGACGCGCCCGGCCGCGCGGTCGATAATCCACTTGAGCACCCGCATGTTCTCGCCGAAGCCGGGCCAGAGGTACCGGCCGTCGGAGCCCTTGCGGAACCAGTTCACCTGGAAGATGCGGGGCGGGAGCTTCACGCGCTTCCGCATGTTGAGCCAATGACGGAAGTACCAGCCCATGTTGTACCCGCAGAAGGGCAGCATGGCCATGGGGTCGCGGCGGACCTGCCCGACGGCCCCGGCGGCGGCGGCGGTGGTCTCGGATCCCATGGTGGCCCCGAGGTACACGCCGTGGACCCAGTTGAAGGCCTCGCAGACAAGGGGGAGCGTGCTGGCGCGGCGGCCGCCGAAGATGATGGCGGAGATGGGGACGCCCTGGGGGTCGTTGGCCTCGGGCGCGAGGGACGGGTTGTTGGCCATGGGCGCGGTGAAGCGCGAGTTGGGATGGGCGGCCTTGTCCTTGGAGGACGGCGTCCAGGGGCGCCCTTGCCAGTCCGTGCACTCGGCGGGCGGCGGGTCGTCGTGGCCTTCCCACCAGACGGTGCCATCGGGCTTCAAGGCGACGTTGGTGAAGATCGTGTCGCGCGAGAGGGTGGCCATGGCGTTGGGGTTGGTGCTCCCGTTGGTGCCGGGAG
>JBJSZF010000726.1:0-1546 GCA_046090125.1 Verrucomicrobiota bacterium | reverse complement strand
ATACCCTCGCCACCATCGGCCCCTCCTCCGGCCGCGTCGGCAAGGCCGAGGGCGACGTCACCCAGGTTTCCATCTACTGCCGCCTCCCCGAGCTCGGCGACCGCCTCGCCCAATGGCGCGGCACCTCCCGACGCTGGTCCCAGCTCGACGCCATGGCCCAGGCCCGGGCCGCCCTCGCCCGCTACCCCGAAATCCGCTCCTCCGTCCAAGCCATCTCCCCGCTCGGCGGCGGCGGCGGCCGCAACGCCGAAATCATGGTCCACCTCCTCGGGCCCGACATCTCCCGGCTTACCGAATACGCCGACCGCCTCGTCCAGGACCTGCGCAACGACCCCGGCCTCGCCGACGTCGATACCACCCAGTCCGCGCGCAAGCCCGAGCTCCAGGTCCGCGTGGACCGCGAGAAGGCCGCACAGTTCGGGCTCCGCCTCGACGAGGTCGCCCAGGCCCTCCGCACCGTCGTCGGCGGCCAGATCGTCGGCACCTTCAAGGAGAACGACGACCAATACGACGTCTGGCTGCGCGCCCGCCCCGACGACCGGTCCGGGGCCGACGTCCTCGGGCAGGTCATGCTGCGCACCCGTCCCTCCACCCCAGCGCCCCGGGCCGAGTGGGTCCCCCTCGCCAACTTCATCCGCCTTGAGGAATCCCGCGGCCCCAACCAAATCGACCGCTTCCAGCGCCAGCGCCGCATCACCGTCGTCGCCAACCTCGGCTCCTACGCCCTTGGCGACGCCATCCAGGCCATCGAGGCCGGCGTCGCGAGGCTCGGCATGCCCTCCGACTACCGCGTCGCCTTCGTCGGGCGCGCCAAGCAGCTCCAGGAAACCCTCCGCAACTTCCTCCTCGCGTTCGTCGTCTCCCTCGTCTTCATGTACATGGTGCTCGCCGCCAGTTCGAGCACTTCATCCATCCCGTCGCCATCCTCCTCGCCGTCCCCCTCGCCCTGCCCTTCGCGCTCGGCTGGATGATCTTCCTCAACGAACCCCTCAACACCTACGCCATCTTCGGCCTCTTCATGCTCGTCGGCATCGTCAAGAAGAACGGCATCCTCCAGGTGGACCAGTCCAACGTCCTCCGCGCCCAGGGCCTGCCCCGCGAACAGGCCATCCTCCTCGCCAACCGCCTCCGCCTCCGCCCCATCCTCATGACCACCATGCTCCTTGTGGTCTCCATGGTCCCCATCGCCCTCGGTACCGGACCCGGCTCCTCCGGCCGCGCCTCCATGGCCAAGGTCATCATCGGCGGCCAAATGCTCTGCCTCCTGCTCACCCTTCTCGTCACCCCCGTCTCCTATTCCCTCTTCGACGACTGGGGCCGCCGCCTCCGCCGCCTCCCCCCCGAGCCCTCCCCCAACGCCCTCCCATGACCCCGCTCCCCCCGCACCCCGCTCCCCGCCCCTCGGTCCCCGCCCCCCGCTGGCCGCTCGCCGCTCACCGCTCGCTGCTCACTCATCGCCATGCGCCAGCTCCTGACCCTCCTTGCCGCCGCGTTCGTGGCCTTCGGTTGTTCCACCCGTCCCGTGCCCCGGACGCGCTTCGTGGCG
>JBJSZF010000725.1:0-8338 GCA_046090125.1 Verrucomicrobiota bacterium | reverse complement strand
CTCCGCCGCACAAGCGTCAATCCGCCGGCGCCGGAGATGGGCCGTCAGCCGGCCCGGCCGGATTTGGCCTTTTTGCCGCGCGGTCTGGCGGCGTGTCAGTCCTCCTTGGGCACCACCATCCGGAACGCGGGAATCCGCGCCACCACCGGCCGCCCGTCCCCCGTCGTCCCAAGGTAGGCGCCCGTGGCCGTCGCGTGCGGCCCCGGAATGAAGTGCTGCGAGTTGTACGAGAACGACTCGCCCGTCTGGATCTCCGGGGTCTTCCCCACCACGCCCTTGCCGACCAACACCTCTTTTTGGCCGTCCGCGTAGGTCACCACCCACTTCCGCATCGCAATCGTCACCGCCACGTCCGCGTCGTTGTGGATTGTGATGAAGTACACGAAGGAGTGCGGCTTGTCCGCGAATGGCATCAGCCGATACACGACGCGGTCCACCGTCACGCGAAGCCCTGCCAACTCCACCGGTTGCTCCCCCTCGTTCATGGCAATCCCGATCCGTCCAGCCGCCCCACCCAACGCACCAAGAAGCCCGCAAGGCTCGACGACGCCCGCGCCACCCGACGCTGGAACCGAATCAACTCCACGACCTTCCACGGCTCCCGGGCCAGCGCCCACGCCATGCGCCCCGGATGCAACTCGTGCGCCTCCGTCATCAACGCGTTGAAATCCAGCGGCAGGTCCTCCCCTGCCTCGTCCGAAACCACCCGCACCGTCGCCGAGGGCACCCCGCGCGCCCGGCACAGGTCCCGGATCGCCCCCGATTCCATCTCCACGGCATCCGCGCCCGTCTCGTTCCGCAGCCGTTCCTTTTCCCCGCGCGTGACCGCCACCCGATCCGAGCAATGGAACCGGCCCGGCCGAGCGCCCGCCTCGTCCTCTCGAAATCCAACCGGGAACCAAGGGTCAACGTCATGCAACACGTCCCCCAACCGCAATCCCGGCGCGAGCCCGCCTGCAAACCCGCACGTCAACACCCAGTCGGGTTCCTCCAGCTCCATGGCCGCGCGCGCGGCACCGACGGCCCGGGCGGCTCCCATTCCGCTCACCAACACCCGATGCCCGCCCACGGACCATTGCCGCGACACCGTCGCCACGCACCGGCCCTCGCGTTGCACCGCGTGACCCGCCGCCGCCGACCTCCGCACGAACGGCGTCGCCTCCTGTGGCACGGCAAACATGACCAGCCCGGCGCCCATCGTCCCTAGTTGTCCGACAGGTTGACCGGCGCGTCCGCAAAGATGCGTTCCTGCCAACGCGGCCGCGACCTCATGATGTGCCGCCAAAGCCCCTCTGGAGGCACGTTGAACACCAACTCCAGCGTCGCCGGATGTTGCAGCCACGACTCGCGCAGCACCTCGTCGTCGAGCTGCCCCGCAGACCAGCCCGCATAGCCCGCAAACACGCGCACCTTGCGACCCGGCATCCACGGCCGCCCCAGGTCCAGCAACTCCTCCACGTCATGCCCCAGCCTTAGCCCGGGCATCACGTTCGGGTTCAGCAGGGCCGGCTCCGTCACCAGATAGCTCAACGCCGTCTTCTGCACCGGCCCGCCCAGCCCCAGCGGCAACTCCCTCAATGCCGGTGGCACCTCCACGTCCAGCACCGCGTGCAACACGTGCCCGCCCGTCGCCGTCAACACGAGCCCCAGCGCCCCCTTCGCATCATGGTGGCACACCAGCACGACCGAACGCTGGAACACCGAGCCCGACAGCTTGCCGCCGTCGAGCAACAGTTGCCCTTGCAACGATGGAATGCGTCTCGATGCCATGCGCCTCCCCCATCCTTGTCCCAGCCCCGCCCACGACGCGAGCCCGGAGCCCGCCTCGCCACCCCGGAACCATCCCGCTCACCGCGCGTCGGGCGACGCCAGGTGGCGGCCCAGGAACTGCACCGTGGACAGGAACTGGAAGTCCACGTTTCGCTTCTTCGCAAACCCATGGCCCTCGTCCTTCGCCAACAGGTACCAGCACTCGCCCCCCGCGCCCCGCACCGCCTTCACGATCTGCTCCGCCTCGCTCGCCGGCACCCGCGGGTCGTTCAACCCCTGCACCACCATCAACGGCACCCGAATGTCCCTCACGCGCGTCAGCGGCGAAATCTTCCCCAGCAGCTCCCGCATCGCCGGGTCCCGCTCGTCCCCGTACTCCGCGCGACGCAGGTCCTTCCGATAATCCTGCGTCCGCTCCAGGAACGTCACGAAGCTCGAAATGCCCACCACGTCCACCCCGCAACGCAACCGCGGCGAGTAATGAACCAGGCTCGCCAACGTCATGTAGCCCCCGTAGCTCCCGCCCGTCACCGCCACCCGCCCCGCGTCCAGCCCCGCGTCCTTCCCGATCCAGTCCAAGAACGCCCCGATGTCCTTCACCGAGTCCTCGCGACGCGCCCCGTTGTCCAGCATCAGGAACGTCTTCCCGTACCCCGCCGACCCCCGGACGTTCGGGTACAGCAACGCCACGCCCATCTCCTCCAGGTAATAGTTGCCGCGCCCCAGGAACACCGGGCGCGACTGCGACTCCGGCCCCCCATGGATCACCACCAGCACCGGCCGCGGCCCCGGGAACCGCGCCCGATCCGGCCGATAAAGAAACCCGCTCACGCTCGTCCCGTCGAAGCCCTTCACCCGGACAATCTCCGGCTCCGCGAACCGCCCCGCGTCCAGCCCGCCCGACTCGCTCTCCGTCCAACGTGTCACCACGCCCGTCCGAACATCCCACGAGTGCGCGTCGGCCGGCGACCGCGCGTGGGACAACGTGAACCCCACCTCACGGCCCGACGGATGCCACTCCAACCCCGTGATCACGCCCTTCGGCAACGCCGCCCGCCGCTTCTCCCGGCCGTTCCGCGCATCCACCAAACGCAGCACCCCCACGCCGTCCTCGTTCGACACCACCGCCAGCCACTTCCCATCCGGCGACGCCTCCAATGCCTCCACGTCCCACTCCAAGCCCGGAAGCCACCCCTCCCGCCGCCCCGTCCCAACGTCGATCACCGTCAATCGCCGGAACTCCGAGCCCGCGTCCGACGTGCAAAACACCCGCCGTCCATCCGCCGAAAAACGCGCGTCCGCATGGCTCGCCTTGCCCTCGCGCGGCGTCAGCAACCGCGCCGTCCCCGTCGCCACGTCCAGCACATGGATCCACGCCTCGTTGATCGACACGTACTCCAGCACCAGCAGGCTCCGGCCATCCGGCGACCAGTCCATCACCTGCCATCCGCCGCCCTCCCGTTGCCACGCCATCCGTGCCTCGCCCGGGCGCGACGGGTCCATCACCCAGACGTCCGTGTCCTTCCCGTTCCGGCGTGTCGAGGACCACGCCACCTGCCTGCCGTCCCGGGACCATGCAGCCCCCGTGTTCCGGCTCTTCCCATCCGTCAGCCGCGTCGTGCGTCCCGTCGCCACGTCCCGCAGGTACAACTGGAAAAACTCCCCGCCGCCCGTGTCCTGGCTCATCAACACGGCGTCCCCCGTCAACGGCCGGTACCGCGCCGACGCCACCGGCTCCGACGAGAACGTCCACTGCTTCCGGTCCCCGCCCGGATGCGACACCGCGTGGACCTGCATCGTGTCCGCGAACCGCGTGAGCACCAGCATCTCGCGCCGCACGGGATGCCAGCCTTGGAAGCTCGCCGCCCGGCTCTCCAGGTACGGGGCCATCCGCTCCTTCAACCCCGCCGGAGCCGACGGAATCCCGTCCGCCACCAGCATCGATCCCTCGCCCTGCCCCCGTGCCGTCGGCACCACCCATACCGCCCCAGCCACGCACGCCGCCCACGCCATCGCCCGGCACCACCGACCCAGCCACCTCGCGTCCATGGGCGAGACTGGCCAGACCCAACGCACCGTGGCAACGCGGGAGGCGGGGGCTGTGGGCCGCGTGCCCTCCCGCGGCGACACCGATGCTTCATCCCGAACGCGCCGGGTTACCCGACCCGGCCAACATCAAGACCCACGACCGCTTCGAGCATTCTTCGCCCGGCAGCAGGGACTCCAGCGCCGCAATCGCTTCCAAGTCCTTGGCCGCCCTGCCGCCCGCTTCATCGCATTCGGCTTGGCCCGAGTCGGCAGCAGCCTCTCAAAGCAAGGCGTCGTCATGACCCCTTCGCCTTCCCGTTCCGCGCCGCCCCCCGAAGCTGCGTTGCCATGCGGATCGCGGACAGGAACTTACGCATCCGTTGGTCGTGGCCCAGCCGCAGGTTCTCGCGCAGCAACGTCCGATCCACATGCTGCTTGTACGCCTCCACCACCGGGTCCCGATGCCGCTCGCACTCCACGCCTCGAACCCTGCCGCCTCCACAACCCAACATAAACACCACCGTGCGCCCCCCGCCCCGCGCCCCCCGCCCCCCGCCCCCCGCCCCCCACTTCCCACTTCCCGCTTCCCCCCCCGCCCCTTCCCGCTCGAATTCACCCGCACCCTTCGCCCACAATCCTCCCCATGCACCCCGCGTCGCCCGCCCGTGGCATCGCCGCATGGATCGCCCTCTGGCTCTCGGCCGCACTCGCCCTCGCCGCCGATCCCCTCATCCCCGTCGGGGCCGCGCGCGTGGACATCACGCCACCGAAACCCGTCACGCTCATGGGCTACGCCGCCCGCGCATCCCTTGGGCCCGCCTCCAATGCCCTGCAACGACTCCACGCCCGCGCCATCGCCATCGGCGAGGGCGACCGCACCGCCGTCGTCGTCACCATCGACCAGTGCATCCTTCCCGGGGCCGTCACCTCCGAGCTCCGTCGCCGCCTCGCCGCGCGCGTCGGCCTGCGCGAACCCCAGGTCGCCTTCACCGTCACCCACACCCACGCCGCCCCCTGCCTCACCGGGGCCGCCCCCAACATCCTCGGCCGCACCTTCACCCCCGCCGAACGCGACGGCATCGACGCCTACACCCGCCTCTTCATCGACCGCGTCGAGGACGTCGTCCTCCAGGCCCTCAAGGACCGCCGCCCCGCCCTCCTTTCATGGGGCCAAGGCCGCGTCGGCTTCGCCAAGAACCGCCGAACCCCCGGCGGCCCCGTGGACCACGACCTCCCCATCCTCCGCGTCGCCGCGCCGGACGGCTCCCTCCGCGCCGTCCTCGCCAACTACGCCTGCCATTGCACCACCCTCGGTGGCGACCTCAACGCCACCCACGGCGACTGGGCCGGCGTCGCCGCCCTCGACCTCGAAGCCTCCCATCCCGCCGCCGTCGCCCTCGTCTCCATCGGCTGCGGGGCCGACGCCAACCCCGACCCGCGCGGCTCCATCGAGCTCGTCGAACGCCACGGCCGCGCCCTCGCCTCCGAGGTCCGACGCCTCCTTCGACTCCCCTTGCAACCCCTCGCCGCCGCCCCGGACGCCACCCTCGAAACCATCGCCATTCCCTTCCAACCCCACTTCACCCGCGACCAATGGGAGAAGCGCGCCGCCACCCCGGGCATTGTCGGCCACCACGCGCGCCGTTGGCTCGAACGCCTCGAACGCGGCGAAGCCCCATCTCCCACCCTCCCCTACCCCGTCCAGACCTGGTCCTTCTCCACCAACCTCGCCATGGTCTTCCTCGGCGGCGAGGTCGTCGTGGACTACGCCCTCCGCCTCAAGCGCGAGCTCGACGGCCGACGCCTCTGGATCACCGCCTACGCCAACGACGTCCCCGGCTACATCCCCTCCCGCCGCATCCTCGCCGAGGGCGGCTACGAGGCCGAGTCCTCCCTCTGGTACTACGACCGCCCCCAGCAGTTCGCGCCCGAGCTCGAGGACCGCCTCGTGGACGCCGTCCAGCGTCCCCTCCTCCCACGCTTCAAGGCCCCGCCGCCCCAGGGCGAAATGACCCCGCCCCACGACGCACGCCGCGCCCTCGAAACCTTCTCCCACCCCGCCTCCCTCGTCCTCGAACTCGTGGCCGGCGACCCCCTCGTCCAATCCCCCGTCGCCATCGACTTCGCAGCCGACGGCCGCCTCTGGGTCGCCGAAATGTCCGACTACCCGGCCGGCGAACGCGGCGGTTTCGAGCCGGGCGGACGCGTCAAGGTCCTCGAAGACCAAGACCAAGACGGCGTCTTCGACCACGCCCGCGTCGTCGCGACCGGCCTCCCCTTCCCCACCGGCGTCATGGCATGGAAGGACGGCGTCCTCGTGTGCAGCGCCCCCGACGTCTGGTGGATTTCCGACGACGGCTCCCGCCGCGAACGCCTGCTCTCGGGCTTCGCCACCCACAACTACCAGGCCCGCGTCAACGGCCTCCGCTGGGGCCTCGACGGATGGGTCCATGGAGCCGGCGGCCTCTTCGGCTGCAAGATCACCTCCGCGCGCTCCGGCCTCGTCACCGACGCCACCGGACGCGACTTCCGCTTCCAGCCCGACACCGGTGCCTTAGAGCCATTGCCCGGCGTCAGCCAGCAGGGACGGCCCCGCGACGACTTCGGCGAATGGTTCGGAAACGACAACGGCAGCCTCCTCTGGAGCTACCCCATGCCTCCCGCCGCCGCCGCCCTCGGCTTCGAGCCACCCCGCGCCTCATTGCCCGCCAACCGCGACGGCAACCGCGTCTTCCCCACCAGCCGCACCCTCGAGCGCTTCAACGACCCGCACACCGCCAACCACCTCACCAGCGCCTGCGGACCCGAGATCTTCCGCGGCTCCGGCCTCGGCACCGCCTTCGTCAACGACGCCTTCGTCTGCGAGCCCGTCCACAACCTCGTCCGCCGCGCCCGCCTCACGCGCGACGGCGTCGGATTCGTCGCCCACCGCGATGCGTCCGAAAAGGATTCCGAGTTCCTCTCCAGCACCGACCACTGGTTCCGCCCCGTCGAGGTCCGCACGGGCACCGACGGATGCCTCTGGGTCGTGGACATGCAACGCTTCGTCATCGAGCACCCACGCTGGATCGCCCCCGAACGACTCGCGCAACTCGACGTCCGCGCCGGTGCCGACCGCGGCCGCATCTACCGGCTCCGCGCCGCCAACCGCCCCGCCACCCCGCTCCCCAACCTCCATCGCCCGGGTGGACCCGCCGCACTCGCCGCGTTCCTCGCATCCCCCGAAGGCCCGCTGCGCGACCTCGCTCAACGCGAAATCCAACTCCTCCCACCGCCCCAGCGCGCAAGCCTCCTCCCCGAACTGTCACGCCTCCTTCAACATCCATCGCCCGCCGTCCGCGCCCAGGCCCTTTGGACCCTCCACAACCTCGACGCCTTGCCGCCCAACGCCCTCGAGCTCGCCTGCAACGACCCCGACGAACGCGGCCGCCTCGCCGCCCTCGACCTCGCCTTCGTCCGCTCCCATCCCCTTCCCGAAAACACCCCAGCACACCTCCTCGCCACCCCCGCCCTGCGCCTCCGCACCGCCCTCGTGCTAGCCCGCGCCGGCGACGCCGGGGCCGCGCGCATCGCATCCCTGATGCTCGCCCATCCCGCCGACGCATGGCTCGCCTCCGTCGCCCACGGGGCCGCCCGCTCCCACGGGACCGCCTTCGCCCGAAGCCTCGCCAAAGCCCCTTCCGATCTCGTTCGCCTCGGCCCCGCCCTCGACCGCTGGCTCCAGGCATGGGCCCAATCCAACCCCGAGGCGCTTGCAACCATCGCACCCGCCTTGTTGGAGGCCGCACGACCCGACATCGGGGCCGCCTTCCCGTGGCTCGCCGCGCTCACGGGCGGCGAGGCCGATCGCTCGCGCTGGCCCGACGCCGCACGCCCACTCCTCAACGCCTGGGAACCCGCCCTCGCGGCACGCGCCACCCAAGTCCTCCGCGACCCTGCACGCCCCGAACCCCAACGCATCGCCGCCGCCTCCGTCGCCGCCGCAAGGGCCAGCAAGGACGCCGCCCTCGACGTCGAATGCGTCCAGGCCCTCGACGAACTCCCGCCCGGACCCGTCCTCGACACGTGGATTCGGGCGCTCTCGGCCATCGAGCGCCTCGAGCTCGCCACCCGTTGCATGGACGGGCTCGCCACCGCCTCGCCGCGCGCACGCCAGTCCCGCCTCGCCGTGTTGCTGGCCCGACGCACCTCTGCCCGCGCCCTGGCCGACGCCGTCCGCAAGGGCGTGGTGGCCACCGACGATTGGACCCTTGAACAACGGCAGTTCCTCAAGGAACGCGGCGGAGGCTCGCCCGCTTCATCCCCAACCCCAGCGCGCGCGGACGTCATCCAACGCTATGCGGCCACGTCGGGGATGACCGGAGACCGAAGCGCGGGAGCCACACACTTCGACCGCCTTTGCGCCAGTTGCCACGCCATGGCCGGGCGCGGCCACGCCGTCGGACCCGACCTCGGCCCCTATCGCGGCAAGCCGTTCGCCGACTTCCTCCTTGCCGTGCTCGATCCCAATGCCGCCGTGGACGGCCGCCATCGCACGCGG
>JBJSZF010000724.1:0-1076 GCA_046090125.1 Verrucomicrobiota bacterium | reverse complement strand
CCCAGGTCGATCACCCAGTCCGCCTCCGCGATCAGGTCCAGGTTGTGCTCGATCACGATCACCGTGTGGCCCGCATCCACCAACCGTTGCAGGACCTCCACCAACCGCCGCACGTCCAGCAGGTGCAACCCGATCGTCGGTTCCTCCAGCACGAACACGTCCCGTCGCGCGACGCCCCGGCGCGTCATCACGCCGTCCTCCGGACCCGGCTTCAGGCCCGTCAACAGATGCGTCACCAGCTTGATGCGCTGGGCCTCGCCCCCGGACAATGTCGGGCTGGTCTGGCCCAGCCGCAGGTAGTCCAGGCCCGTGTCCCGAAGCGCCTCCAACGGCCTCAGCAACCTCGGGTGCGCCGCGAAGTAGCCCAGCGCCTCGGCCACCGACAGGTCCAGAACGTCCGCGATGTTCTTGCCGTTCCAACGCACGTCCAATGTCTCGGGGTTGAAGCGTCGGCCGCCGCACACCTCGCAGCGCACGTGCGCCGGCGGCAGGAAGTTCATCTCGATCCCAATGACGCCCGAGCCCTCGCATTGCGGGCAACGCCCGTCCTTCGCGTTGAAGCTGAACCGCCCGGGGCCGTACCCGCGCATCCGCGCCTCCGGCGCCTGCGCGAACAACTCCCGGATCCGGTCGAAGAACCCCACGTACGTCGCCGGCGTGGACCGCGGCGTCCGCCCGATGGGCGACTGGTCCACCTCATGCAACGCGGTGAGCCCCTCGTGCCCCGTCAGGCGCATCGCGCCCTTGCCGCGGGCCGTTCCCTTCCCCTCCAACGCCGCCTGCAACGTCGGCACCAGGCATTCCTTCACCAGCGTGCTCTTGCCCGACCCCGACACCCCCGTCACCACCACCAGTCGCCCCAGCGGAAAACGCGCCGTCACGTCCTGGAGGTTGTGCAGGCGCGCCCGGTGCAACGTCAGCCATCCCTCCTTCGCGCGGGCGTCCACCGCCCTGCGCTGGCCCCGCGCCGGATGCGCCGGCAGGTCCCGCAGGCACGCGCCCGTCACCGACGCCTCGCAGGCCATCAACTCCTCCAGCGTTCCCTCCGCCACGACCTGTCCGCCCCGCACCCCGGC
>JBJSZF010000723.1:0-1862 GCA_046090125.1 Verrucomicrobiota bacterium | reverse complement strand
CTGATGATGGCGCTGTCGCCGCCGCGCAGCAGCTTTTGCAGCAGCGAGCTCTCCTCGGCTCCCTCGTCCGCCAACCGGTACACAAAGCCCTCCTGCGCCCGGTAGTCCAATGACACGTAGCTGGGCGCGGGGCCGCCGCTGAAGACCCGCACCTTGCGGACCCGCTCCGGCGAGATCCGGCTTGCCGTCAGGTTCGCCACGCAGCCATTCGCGAACCGCAGCCGCGCGTTGGCGATGTCCTCGCTTCGGCTGAGCACCGGGATGCCCACCGCCTCCACCGATTCGAGGGGCGATTTCACGAAGGCAAGCACCACGTCCAGGTCATGGATCATGAGGTCGAGCACGACGCCGATGTCCGTGCTGCGCCTGGGATAGGGCGACAACCGATGGCACTCGATGAAGCGAGGATGGGTGGCCGCCTGCTCTAGGTAGCGGAAGACGGGATTGAACCGCTCGACATGGCCCACTTGCAGAACCAGACCGCGCTCGCGCGCCATCGCAACCAATGCCTCCGCGCTGGACGCCGTGTCCGTCATCGGCTTTTCCACCAGCGCGTGCCGGCCCGCCGCCATCGCCCGCGTCGCGAGGTCCGCGTGGGTCACCGTCGGCGTCACGATGCTGAGAGCGTCGCAGCCCTCAATGGCCTCGCCGATGCTGCCAAACGCCTTGACCCCGTGCCGGTGGGCATGCTCCCGGGCAGAGCGTGCATCCGTGTCAAACACCCCGCCAAACCTCACCAAGCCCTCGGCAGCAAGGGCCGCATACACACGGGCATGTTCCCTTCCCAAGGACCCCACTCCCAGCACGCCCACGATGGGCACGGGCAGGTGCCCTTCCCGGCTCCCCGCGTTCATCGACCACTTCCTTCCAGCATCGCGATGACCCTCGCCAGCGGCCCGCTCTCTCGTCCAGCCCCGTGTCATAGCGTCCGGTGGAGCCGTTCATGGGCGTTGCATCACGCCATCCCCACCCACGATCACCTCGCGAACGCCGGCACCCAACTCCGCCTCCGTCACCTTGCCACCGGGCCATCGCACACGGATGGCGGTCGGCGTTCCCGGCCCTCCCATCACCAGCATGGCGGAATCCTGCGATCCATAGCCACCCCCGGCCGTGACCGCCCGTGCCGCCCCCCAGCGCGTCCCGAACCGCAGTCGTACCGTTGCCCCAAGGCCCAGGGGATTTCCGGTCGGACCTGCCAGCCGCACCCGAACGCCCGGCGCCGCACCCCGGTTGCAGAACAACACCGTTTCATCCCCGTTCTGCGCCACCACCAAGTCCGCGCGGCCGTCGCCATCCCAATCCCCCGTCGCCGCACCGCGTTGTTCCCCCACCAACCGGATGCCCGATTCCATGGCGCTCACGACCCGCAAGCCGCCGCGACCGTCCCCGCGAAGCATCAACCCAAGGCCCGCGTCCATCCGCGTGTCATCCGGTCGCACGGCAAAAAAATTCTGCGCCATGAACACGTCCTCCCTGCCGTCGCCGTCAAAGTCCGCCACCACCAACCCGGACACGGGCGTGCGCTGGACTTCCTGGGGCAGTTCCACGCGCTCAAAGCGGTCGCCACGGTTCAGCCAGGCGCACGACGCCAGGGTTTCCGCCCGCGCCGCGATGGCATCCTTGGGCGCCCATGAACGCACCTCCCCCACCGAGTAGGCGGCGTGCGTCAGCCCCCGTGCCTGCAAGTCCGGATACGCTGCCAGCACGGTCTCCTTGTCCCGCCACGGGAGCCATTTCCCGCCCGTGCCCACCCTCGCCTCCAACCATACCGGAGCCCCCTGCCCTGCCACCTGCCCAAACACCACCGCCGCCGAGTTCGTCGCCCAGATCGCCCACTCCGAGTTCAAGCCCCAGTTCCC
>JBJSZF010000722.1:0-4193 GCA_046090125.1 Verrucomicrobiota bacterium | reverse complement strand
GGGTTCCTGCCCGTGAGCCCATCCTCCCGGATGGGAGGGCCCTTTCCTCGTTTTGAAATCCTCTTCGACTGCCGTTTCTAGGTTGAAATGCCTGCGGCAGCGCGCGCCCCTCGGGCTGGAGGAAGGCGGAGCGCGGGGCTGGTAACGAATTTACTCGGCGGGCCAGCCCGGATAATGATTTTGGAGCGACGGTAATCGTTTCCACCATTGACAATGCCATCCGCTTCACCAACTGCCGAGCCCGGTCGGCCGGCCGGCTACCTGCTGCTCCAGCAGCGACATGGCATCCACTGCCTTCCCCACCACGTCGAATCCTTCGTCACCCACGGCACGCGCCGCACCCATTCCACCCCGGAGAAGACGCAGGAAACCTATCCCCGCAACTACTGGCCGGGCGACGGCGACCTGGAGCACCTGGAATTCGCCCTCAAGCGCGAGGGACTGCATCTCGCATTGCTGAGGGCGCTCTTGCCACGGATTCCCGCCGCCACGGTGACGGCCTATGTCCAATCCAAGCCCACGAGCAGCTACGCCCGCCGCATCTGGTATCTCCGCGAGGAATTCACCGGCCAGCGCCTGCCCCTCGGGGACGTGACCCAGGGCAACTACGTGGACCTGCTCGATCCCCAAGACTACTACGCGGGACCGGCAGCCCGGAGCCCCCGCCATCGCGTCAACGTCAACCTCCTCGGAAGCCTTCCCTTCAGCCCCATGGTACGACGCTCCAAAAAGCTGAAGGCCGCCGAGGGAAAGCGGCTGCAGGAACGTTGCCGCACGGTCATTGCTGGGATCCCGCCAGAACTCCATGCCAGGGCCCTTCAGTATCTCTACAGCAAGGAAACCAAGTCCTCCTACGCCATCGAACGCGAGACACCGGACCAGAAGCGCACCCAGAGGTTCGTGGAGGCCCTGCGTGAGGCCGCCCAGCGCGACTACCTGCTCAAGGAACCACTCGTCACCCTGCAGCAGGCCATCGTCGATCCGCGCTTTGCCAACCAAGGATGGCGCGACAGCATCGGCGAGCAGAACTACGTCAGCCGCAGCGTGGGCATGCACGATGAGGAGATGCACTTCGTCGCACCCCGGCCGCAGGACCTCGCGGAGCTCATGGACGCCTACCTCGCCGCCTCCCGTCGCATCCTTCACTCGGACCTTCATCCGGTGATCGCCGCCGCCGTGATCGCCTACCCGTTCGTCTTCCTCCATCCGTTCTCCGACGGCAACGGCCGGCTGCACCGCTTTCTGATCCAATACGTCCTGTCCTTCCGTCGCTTTGCACCCGATGGCGTGGTGTTTCCCATCTCGGCAACGATGCTGCAACACCCGCAGGACTACGACGCCAGCCTAGAATCCTTCTCCAAGCCCTTGCTGACCCGGATCGAATACAAGCTCGATTCTCGCGGCCGGATGACGGTCGCCGACGACACCCGCGACCTCTATCGCTACGTGGACTGCACGGCCCTGACGGAAATCCTGTTCGGGTTCGTGGAGGACACGATTGAGAAGGAGCTGCCCTCGGGAATCCTCTTCCTGCGGCAATACGACAGGGCCCGGAACCTCATGCGTGCCGTGGTGGACCTGCCCAACCGCCACGCCGACCTCTTTGTCCGCCTCTGTCTTCAAAACCAAGGCACGCTCTCCAGAGCCAAGCGGCAGCTTCCTGAATACGCGGGCCTATCCAACGACGAGGTTGCAGGACTGGAGGCCGCCGTGGCCGAGGCGTTCGTGTTGGGGAGCCGGAAATAAGGGGCACTGAACGGCGCCACCCGTGCATCCCGAAGTTGTTGGTATGGGAGCGGGATGTGGGAATCGAACCGGTCCCGCAAGTCGGGAGGACGGAGAGGCACCCGGTGACGGCCGCGCCCCTCGCTCCCCGCCCGGCCGACGGGCGCCCTGTCACGTTCCTACTTGGGCCGGGCCGCGATGCCTTGGTGGATGACTTCGAGGACGCGCTTGCGCTCGGCGCCGGCCAAGGGGAGGCGCGGCGCGCGGGTCCATTCCTTGCCCAGGCCCACCTCCTGCACGGCCAGCTTGATGTATTGGACGAACTTGGGGTGGGTATCGAGGTGAAGCAGTGGCGCGAACCAACGGTAGATCTCGCGCGCCTTGTCCCATTGCCCCTTCCGCGTCAGGTCCCAGAACCTCTGGTTCTCCTTGGGGAACGCAATGCCCGAGCCCGCGACCCATCCGTCGATGCCGAGGATGGCGGACTCGAGGGCGAGGTCGTCCACGCCGGTGAAGAGGGCGTAGCGACCGCCCACGGTGTTGTGGAGGTCGGTGATGCGGCGGGTGTTGCCGGAGCTTTCCTTGAGGGCCACGAAGTTCTTCTGCGGCGCCAGCTCCGCGAACAGCTCCGGCGTGAGGTCGTGCCCGTAGCTGATCGGGTTGTTGTAGATCATGATGGGCAACCCCGTGGCGCGCGCCACGGTGCGGAAGTGATGCAGGGACTCCCGCGGGTCCGGCGACTTGTAGATCATCGGCGGCATCAGCATCAGGCCGTCCGCGCCCAGGCCCTCGGCGTCGCGGGCATACCGACAGGCCTCGACGACGGAGGACTCCGCCACGCCGCTGAGGACCGGCACGCGGCCGCGCACGGCCCGGACCATCTCCCCGAGGAGCAGTCGCTTCTCGTCGGGCGCCATGGACTGGTTCTCGCCGAGGGATCCCAGGAAGACGAGGCCGGCGATGCCGGACTGGATCAGGACGTCGGCATGGGCGGCGGTGCCCTCGATGTCGAGGGATCCGTCCTTGTGCATCTGGGTGGTGATGGCGGGAAACACGCCTTGCCAATAGGGCTTCATCGCGGGGCGCAGGATGTCGCCAACGCACGCGCCGTGTCTTGCCTGAAATGTCGCCGGGGAGCGGGGGGCGAGGGGCGGGCGGAAAGGCGCGGCATTGGATGGATGTCTTGACCTTGGGGCGTGGGCTGGGGACAACGCGCACCGATGAGCATGGTTTCCAGGGACGAGATCGAGTCGGCCATTCGCAACGTGCCGGACTTCCCGAAGCCGGGCATCCAGTTCAAGGACATCACGCCGGTGCTGGCGGATGGCCGGTTGTTCGCCGGCGCGATGGATCTCCTGCTGGACGGCGTGGGGCGTCACGACGTGGACAAGGTGGTGGGCATCGACGCCCGGGGCTTCATCTTCGCCGCAGCCGCCGCCGCCCGCCTGGGGTGTGGCTTCGTCCCGGTCCGCAAGAAGGGCAAGCTGCCGTGGCAGACGCACGAGGCGAGCTACGACCTCGAGTACGGGTCGGCGACGGTCGCCGTCCATGTCGATGCGGTGCGGCCGGGCGAGCGCGTGCTTCTCCTGGACGACTTGCTGGCCACGGGCGGTACGGCGGCGGCGACGGTCTCGTTGCTGGGCAAGCTGGGCGCGCAGCTCGTGGGCATCCGGTTCCTCATCGAGCTTTCGTTCCTGGACGGCCGTCGTCGGCTGGGGTCGGTGCCGGTCCAATCGTTGGTCACGTACTAGGGCCAGCAACGGGCCGCGTCTCTCCACGACGTCGCCACCCCGCATCGCCGCCCACACCACCCCATGCTCCCGTCGCTCGACCTCCAGCTCCTGACGGTCTTCAACCGGGGCATCGCGCACCCATGGCTGGACCCGATCATGCAGTTCCTGAGCGGCAACGTGCTGTTGGTGCCGGGGTTGGTGGCGTTGGCGACGGCGTTAATCGTGTGGGGCGGGCGCAGGGGGCGGGTGTTTGTGTTCATGCTGGCCTTCGTCCTCGCCGTCGGGGACTCGCAGGTGAACAACCGGCTGAAGAAGCTCTTCGGGCGGCCGCGCCCGTTCGTGGACCACCCGGAGGTCCGGCTGCTGGTGGGGCGTGGCCCCAGCTTTTCGATGCCTTCGGGCCATGCCTCGATTTGGGGTGGGATCGTGGCGGTGACGTTTCTCTATTGGAGACGGCGCGAGGTTCGCGCGGGGGTGGTGGCGACGGGCATTGGGGTGGGTGTTTCCCGGATGTACCTGGGCGTGCATTACCCCTCGGACGTTGGGGTGTGCTGGGCGGTGGGGTTGGCCTACGGCGTGGCGCTGGCGCGGATGGCGGCCTGGTTGTGGGATCGGGTGGGCCAACGCGTGTTTCCGGCGTGGCATCGGGCCTTGCCGGACTTGCTGGAGCCGGACGCGGGGGATCGCGGCGTGCCGGTGGCGCATGGCCATTGGCAGACCCTGGGTTGGATCTTG
>JBJSZF010000721.1:0-1323 GCA_046090125.1 Verrucomicrobiota bacterium | reverse complement strand
CCCATCGACTCGCTGGCATCCTCCGCCCTCGCCGACCGCGTCGGGTCGTGCCCCGGTCCCGTGGCGGCGTTGGAGGCATGGCGCTGGGCTTCCAACGATCCTGCCCGGCGCCTCGCCCTCGCACGCCAGATGCAAACCAACCAAGCCTGGAATCGCCCCTACCGCGCCGAGCAAGGCCAAGGGCTCGCTCGATAGCCTCGATGCGGCGCGCCCCCGACGCGCCGGATCCCATGGGATCAATGAGAGATCCGCGTGCGGTTCATGCGTGGGTCGTCACCTCCTGAAACGCCCGAAGGGCCCGGGCCGATGGCGGCGCGCGACCTCCTCCGGGGGCGCGCATTCCAGGAACAAGTCGACGGCTTCGCGGAGGTTGTTCAGGGCCTCGCGGACATCATCGCCTTGGCTGGCGACATCCAGCTGCGGGCAGCGGGCCACAAATCCATCGCCCTCCCGCTCCAGTAGGGCAGTCCATTGCAACCGCTTCATGGGCGAAGGCTGCCGGGAAACCGGACGCAGCACAACGGATGCAGCCATGGTGGTCGGGGGCGCAGACGAGCGGCTCAGACTGGGGCCCCCCCCCGAAGTTGTCGGTGTTCCCAAGCACGGCGTGGCGCGCTCAGCGCTGGGAGCGCGGACGTCCTCGGCCGCCTCTCCACGCTCCCGCCTTGCGGGCCGGACCCCTTCACGCATCCCGCTCCCATGTCGCCGACAACTTCGGGATGCGCGGGTCTTGGGCAGGCCTTGGAAATCGTGCTTGCCCCACGTCACTTACATCTGTAATCCAAGGCCATGCGCACAAATGTAATCTATCCGCGTCCCCCGGCGGGGTCGGATCGCCCGTCCCCTCCCGCGTCCCCAGCCCTTTCCCTGCCATGAAGAGGAACATCCCCCGCATCTCCGACACCGAGTGGGAGGTCATGCGCGCCGTCTGGGCCGGGCATCCCGTCCCCGCCGGAGCCATCATCGACCGCCTCGTCGCCTCCGATCCCTCGTGGCATCCCAAGACCGCGCGCACCCTCATCGGGCGCCTCGTCGAGAAGGGTGCCCTCGCCTACGAGGCCGAGGGACGGGCCTTCCTCTACCGCCCGCTGGTCACGGAGCAGGAATGCATCGCCTCCGCCTCCGAGTCCTTCCTCGACCGAGTCTTCGGCGGCGCCCTCCAGCCGATGCTCGCCCATTTCGTCGAGCGCCAGGACCTCTCGCCCGAGGAGCTAAATGAGCTCGAGCAACTCCTCGCCCGCCGCAAGAAGCGTCGCTGACCCGCTCCCCGATCCCCGCCCCCCGCTCCTCGTTCCTCGTTACTGGTTCGCAGCTCGCCACTCG
>JBJSZF010000720.1:0-3492 GCA_046090125.1 Verrucomicrobiota bacterium | reverse complement strand
CTACAGCCGCGTCGAGCCCACCACGACCTCACTCGCAGGGTGAGCCCTTGGGTTCCTGCCCATGAGCCATCCTCCCTGATGGGAGGGCCCTTTCCTCGTTTTGAAATCCTCATTGACTGCCGTTTCTAGGCTGATTCCTCCTTCTTCCTTCATCCTTCATCCCTGGTCCCTGGACCCGCCTCCCTCCAAAAGCGGTGTAACCCGGTGTTGGCCGGGTTGGTCTGCTCCAGCAAGCAGTTGAAGTCATCGCAACAAAACCAGTGTTCCCCATGAAGTCCCTATCACGAATCCTCTCGACGGCCGTGCTCGGCCTGATCGTTTCGGCCCATCTCTTCGCCCAAGACGGCAATGGCGGCGGCGACAACAACAACGGCGGCGGCGGCGGGCGGCGCAACCGGGGCGGCCAAGGCGGCGGCCCTGGAGGCCCCGGCGGCCCCGGCGGCGGCAATTGGGACCCCGCCCAGATGCGGCAGCGGATGATGGAGCGCATGCGCGAGCAGTTCGCGGTGAAGGACGACGCCGAGTGGAAGCTGATTTCCGAGCGCATCGAGAAGGTCAACGACGCCCGCCGCGAGTCGATGATGCGCGGCATGGGCATGATGTTTGGGCGCGGGGGGCGCGGCCCAGGCGGGCAGGGCGGAGGCGAGGCGATGCCCGAGCAAGAGGCGCTCCAGAAGGCCATCGAGGCCAACGCCTCCTCGGACGAGATCAAGTCCAAGCTCAACAAGTACCGCGAGGCGCTGAAGGCCAAGGAGGCCGTCCTCACCAAGGCCCAGGACGAGCTGCGCGAGGTTCTTTCCGCCAAGCAGGAGGCCCAGGCCGTCCTGATGGGCTTGCTCAAGTAAGGATGTCTTCCTCCCTCCTTCCTGAATGAATCCATGGGGGCGCCTCGGCGCCCCCCTTTCCTTCCCACCATGGCCGCCGACACCCCCCTCGAAGCCCTCCTCGGGCGCATGGTTGCCGAACGGCAGTTGTCGGCCGCCGACGCCGCCCAGTTCCGTTCTGCGGCGTCCGCCTCGGGCGGGGAAGCCGGGCCTGCCGAGCCGGACGTTCTCCGCTGGCTGGCGGGCGAGTACGCCGTGGGGTTCGACCCGTTGGAGGCCATCGAGCCCGAGAAGGACCTGTTGGCCAACTTCCCGGCCCGGATCCTCCTGCGCGAGGAGCTGCTGCCGTTGCGGCGCAGCAACGGCCACGTGGAGGTGGCCACCGCGCGCCTTTTTGCCACGCAGGGCCTCGACGCCCTGCGTTCCCTGACCGGCCTGCGTCTCCAGCCCGTGCTTGCGCCGCGCGAGGCCATCCAAAGGGAGATGAAGAAGCACCTGGGCATCGGTGCCGACACGCTGGGGACGCTCGAGGAGGAGTCCGGGCTTCAGGTCGTGGACGAGGAGGGCGTGGGGGACACGGACCTCGACAACGCGGCGGAGGACGCGTCGATCATCCGGTTCGTGAACCAGGTGTTGCGGGACGCCATCGAGCTGCGGGCGTCGGACATCCACCTGGAGCCGTTCGAGACCGAACTGCGCATCCGGTACCGCATCGACGGCGTCTTGCAGGAGGTGCCCGTGCCGGCGCAGATCAAGCGGTTCCAGCCCGCCATCGTCTCGCGCGTCAAGATCCTGTCCCACCTCAACATCGCGGAGAAGCGGCTTCCGCAGGACGGCCGCATCAAGATCCGCATCGACGACGCCGAGGTGGACATCCGCGTCTCGGTGATCCCGATGCTGCATGGCGAGGCGGTGGTCATGCGGTTGCTGCGCCAGAACTCGACGCTGCGCGGGATGGGCGAGCTGGGGTTGTCCGCGCGGGACCTGAAGAGCTTCCGCCGCGTGCTGGCGCTGCCCCACGGCATCATTCTCGTCACCGGCCCCACGGGGTCCGGCAAGACCTCGACGCTGTACACCGCGTTGAACGCGATCAACGACGCCGACACCAAGATCATCACAATCGAGGACCCCATCGAGTACCAGCTCAAGGGCGTGAACCAGATCCAGGTGTCGGAGAAGTCGGGGCTGACGTTTGCGCGCGGCCTTCGCGCCATCCTGCGCCACGATCCCGACGTCCTGCTCATCGGCGAAATCCGCGACCAAGAGACGGCGCAGATCGCGGTGCAGGCCTCCCTGACCGGTCACCTGGTGTTTTCCACGTTGCACACCAACGACGCCCCGGGGGCGCTGACGCGTTTGGTGGAAATGGGGGTTGAGCCGTACTTGGTCGCGTCGTCATTGGAGGCCGTGCTGGCCCAGCGCCTGGTGCGCGTGCTGTGCCCGCAGTGCCGGCAGCCGGACCTTTCGCCCGCCGCCGACGCGTTGCGTGCCGAGCTGCACATGCCGGCGGGGCAGGTGCTCTACAAGGCCGTGGGATGCCGCGAGTGCCGCCAGACCGGCTACCATGGACGGCGGGCCATCTTCGAGTGGATGGACACCACGCCGGAGATTCGGCGGCTCATCCTCAAGAACGCGTCGTCCGGCGAGATCCGCGAGTCCGCCCGCCGCTCCGGCATGAGGTCGTTGTCCGAGGACGGATGGCGGCTGGTGGCCGAGGGCATCACGACGCCCGAGGAGGTGCTTCGCGTCACGAAGGACCAGTCCTCGGAGGAGGAGGAACAGCGCACGGTCGGGCAGGCCATGGCCGCCGAGGCGGTGGTGGGTGGCGGCGCGCCGGAGGCGAGGGGCCCCGCAACCTGACGTCGCATGGCCTCGTTCCATTACAAGGCGTTGCAGGCCGACGGCTCCGTTGCGGAGGGGCAACTGGACGCGGCGGACCGTCGCGAGGCGCTGCGCGTGATCTCGGCGCGCGGGCTCAGGCCGGTGAAGCTGACGGATGCGGGGGCTGTTGCGGCGGCCCCCGTGCTTCCGGCGCGGGCAGTGTCTCCCAAGGCGGCGACCCCGCCCGCAGGTTCCGCCGCTCCCAAGGCCGCGACGACGGCGAACGGGGCCTCGAGTCCATCGACGTCCGGCGTCGTTCGGCGTCCGATGGGGGCGGGATCGGGGCGAGTTGCGAGCCGGCCGGCGTCGAGGCCCACCGCGCGGCCAGCTCCGGCGGCCAAGCCGGTTGCGAAGGCGGCGTCCAAGTCGGACGCGCCCGCGCCGGGGGTGGGCGGGATGAAGCTGACGCTGGGCGGGGACCGGATCACGCCGCGGATCCTGGAGAACTTCACGCGGCTGCTGTCGAGCCTGCTGGCGGCGGGCGTGCCGTTGAGCCGTGCGCTGGTGATCCTGATGCGCGAGGCGGCGTCGCCGGCGGCGGGGGCGCAATGGAAGCAGGTGCACGACCTGGTGGTGGATGGCCTGTCGTTGGCGGAGGCGATGGGGCGGTCCCCGAAGACGTTCCCGCAGGTGTACGTGGCGATGGTGGAGGCGGGGGAGACGGGTGGGTTCCTGGACGTGGTGCTGGGGCAGATCGCGGACTTCCAGGCGCGGGAGAAGGAGATGCGGGGCAAGGTGATGACGGCGCTATTGTACCCGGTGATCCTGTTGGTCCTGGCGATTGGGG
>JBJSZF010000719.1:0-3784 GCA_046090125.1 Verrucomicrobiota bacterium | reverse complement strand
ACTTGGCCCCGTTCGCGGCGAGGGAGACGGCGGGAAGGGTGAGCGAGGCCGAGGTGGCGCCTGCGATGGGAACGCCATTGCTGCGCCACTGCCACGAGGTGGCGTCGTTGTCGAGGGTGGTGACCGAGAAGGTGAGGGAGCGGCCCTCGGTGACGGTCTGGGAGGCGGGTTGCTGCGCGATCCGCGGCGGCGTCGCGGGCATGAGGATGAGGTAGTCGTAGTCGCCGCTGCTCGGGTTCATGCGAAGCGTGACCGTGCCGCCCAGCGAGAGGGTGCGGGTGGTGCCGGATCCGTCGCGGAGGGGCACAAGCCGGTTGGCTCCCCAGGCGCCGGTGCCGTCCCCGACAAAGGTGCCGAGGTCCTGCACGGTTTGGTTGGCGACGTTCGGGGCCGATGTGACCCGCTGGAGGCTGCCTTGCAAGGCTCCTGGCGAACCGTCGCCGTGGCTCAACGCGGCAAGGACGCGGTAGCGGCCGAACGGGACGGTGCGCGTGTAGTTGTACCATTGACCGCCACCAATCCAGCCCAGGCGGAAGTTGGTGGTCATCGTCCATGCGCCCTCGCCGCGCGCCAGGTCCGGGTTGTCCGTCATGGGGATGCGCGAGTCGCCGCGATAGGCCGGGCTGGAGCCGTCCGGGGAACGGTTGAAGTCCACTCCGAGCGTGGCCACACGGCCCGCGTAGGCTCCGCCCGTGTAGGGCATGACGGAGGCCGCCGGAAGGGTCTGGCCGGCGTCGAAGTTGAAGTCCTCGGCCTCGATCAGGAAGGGGCTGGTGGCGACCGTGGTGAGCGTGGCGCGCGTGTTGGCCGCGACGAGGTTGGGCGTCTGGGCGCGGTCCGGGACGTTGTTGACGGTCACCACGTAGGTCGTGCCCGGGGTCAAGGCGGCGGTTGCCACGAGCAGGCGAGTCGGGGCGCCAGCCGGTTGCGACACGCCGGTGACCGCCAACGCGGGCGACAACGCAAAGCTGGCGGACGCCGCGCCAGCCGGGGGACGGATGGGCTCGCTGAAGACCATCTCGATGGTCTTGTCGTCCGTGAACGTGGCCGAGACCAACGTGGGACGCGTCGTGTCGGCGATGACCGTCAAGGGGGCGTTTGCGGATGCGACGGTGCCGAGGGCGTTGGTGAGCAGGGCGGAGAATACAGCCCCGTTGTCCGCCAACGTGACGGGCCCCACCACGAGGGTCTTGGCGGCCACTCCCGGAAGTGGGGTGCCATTCCGACGCCAGATCACCTGCGTCGGGCCTTGGTTGTCGTAATCGACCTGAAACGTCGCCGTGCCGCCCTCCACCACGGTCACGGGCTTGGGTTGGAGTGAAACCCGGGGCGGTTGCGGGCTTTGCCCCCACGCGATGAATTGGTCGAGCGGGATGGGGCCCTCGTCCTTGCCATCCGGACGCAACCATCGCACGGCGAGGTTGTCGCCGCCGCCACCCTCTTTTTGAAGGGCCTCGACGTAGTAGGTCCTTCCAGCCACGAGCGGGATGGCCGGGCTCTTCTGCTCAGGGCTTTGCTCCCAGGCGCGCGAGGAGGTCCATCCGCTGACCTGTGCGATCTGGCGGCGGTTCGAGGGCGAGTCGTCCGTGCTCAGGAACAGCGCCGAGGCGTCGTCGCTCGCAATCCAGAACGTGTAATTGCCCGTCAATGGCGCGATGAACGTCCCCCGAAGCCGCTGGCCATAGTTGTCGTTCCAGTCCGTGGGTGCCTCGAAGAACGCCGTCAACGTCTCCGTCAGCGACGGGTTCGCCGGGTAGGCCGGGTTGTTGGTCAGGTCAGGCAACGAACTGCCTCCGATCCCGAACCAAACCTCGCGCAACAGGCTGCCAGCGCGGCCAACAGGGGCGGATGCCAACGTCAACCAGAACAGCAGCCACGACACCCATCGCAACCGACCAAGGGAATGCTTCATGTGAAACCAGGGCCAAATCAGCACAAACCGTGCTAGGAAACTCCAACGCCAACAGCGCCAGACTGCGGACAAGCCCTACGACGTCAAACCATCGCCTGAGCCGGCTGAGGCAAGATCGCAGGCTGCGACGGCGTCCCCCACGCGCGCCTCGCCCGACTCCACCACGACGGCAATCACGCCTTGGCACGGCGGTTCCATCAACGCGCGCAACCCCGGCTGGACGGCGTCCATCTTCGCGCATGGGTCGCGATGCTGCACCACCTCCAGCAGCATCGTCCCCACGCGCAGTTGCCTCCCCACCAACCCGGCAAGATCGATCCCCTCCGTCTCCACGTTGGCCCGGGCCTGCCCCGGCCCAATAGCGTCGCAGCCCAGTCGCGCCGCGTGCGCCGCAAGGACCTCGCGCTCGATCAATGTCACCTGCCGACGGCTCGGCTGGCCGGTCCGGCGGCTCAGGCGCCCGTAGTAGCGCCCGTCTCCCACGAGGCCCTTGCCCGCAACGCCCGTCACCTCGTCCACCGCGACCATCGGGGATCCTCCCTTGGAGGGGTGAAGGTGCAAGGACGCGATCCTGCCAACGGCGGGCTTCATACGTTGCGCAACGCCGCCCAGAGGTACCACGCCCCACCCGCCGACACGAGGAGCGAGCCCCAACGATGAACGTGCACCGAAAGCCGCCCGCCCGGCGCGGGAGATGCGGAGGCACGGGCGTCGGCCCCAATACGTTCGATGGCCTTGAGGATGCCAAACACCGGCGCGCCGAAGGCCAGGTGCGCCAACTCGACGCCCAGGCAAAAGGCCACGATGGGCACCGCCAACCGTGCACCCGACGCGTTGCCGAGCGCATCCGCCAGCCCACCCGCAAACCCAAGGCCATGGATCAACCCAAAGCCAAACGCGAGCCCAAGGCGCCCGTGGCCCTTGGCGTGTCCGGGTGCCAGCAGGTTCTGCACCCCCACCACCACGATGCTGCCGGCGATGACGGGCTCCACGATCCACGAGGGCAGCGAAAGCCAGCCCATCGCGGACAACGTCACCGTGATCGAGTGCGCCAGCGTGAAGACGCCAATGATCCCGAGCAGCCGCCGCCACGTCCCCGCTGCCAGCGTCAAGGCGGCGAGGAACAACTGGTGATCGTAGCCGATCGCCACATGGTGCAACCCATGGCGCAGGAACCCGACAAACCCGGATACCGTCGGCCCCGCGTCGTCCGGAGCGTCGTGGGCCGGCATGGACGGGGTCGGACCGGGTGCCATGGCGTCCTTGGATGCCGGGTTCGATGCGCCGGGAGTGGTCGTGGATCCCGCCGGGGTGGCGGTGGGAACCGGCGCGTTGCCGATGGCAGCCAAGGTGACCTCGACGTCCTGCCCGATGCGCACCACGCCCTCGCCCAAGAGGCGTCGGAGCGGGTCGGTGACGGCCAGCACGTGGGAAACGTCCCAGGCAATGCCCGGTGCAAAGCTCAGGCCCTTCAGGACGTCGTGGGCGAAGCGAAGGCGCACCGGCCCGACGCCGACGGGGAGGCGTGCCTCCAGGTCGTAGGCAGCGTGACGACGCTCGGGAGCCTCGTCCTCGGGTCCCGTGCCGACCTCGTCCACGAGCAGGTTGAAGTCGAGCACCTCGATGGACAGGCGCGAGCCCCCTGCGGTCACGTGAAGATGCTCCGTCACGTAGGCGGCATGATTGGACAACGCCGCCACCAGTGCGGCGGGCTGGACCAGTTGCGCGGGCTTCAGGCCCTGGATGACGGCCACTTCCCGCAACGTCACCGTCGCCCGCATCGCAAGGCGGTTGGATTCGGCTACCACGACCTGCCACCGGTTTTGCAGGAACGGGTGGGCGCGGGCGGGGGACAACCATCCACAAAAGACC
>JBJSZF010000718.1:0-2504 GCA_046090125.1 Verrucomicrobiota bacterium | reverse complement strand
GGGCAGGGGACCCGGCCTACAGCCGCGTCGAGCCCACCACGACCTCACTCGCAGGGTGAGCCCTTGGGTTCCTGCCCGTAAGCCCATCCTCCCGGATGAGAGGGCCCTTTCCTCGTTTTGAAATCCTCTTCGACTGCCGTTTGTAGGGTGATTTGGCTGCACGTCCGGAGCGACGGCGGTAGGGTGAGGAACGTTGAGCGAGGCGCGATACAATGACGGGAGGGAGGCACGGCCGGAGCCGGTGCCGCCGTGTTCCTTGGGTCCCTACGACCTGGAGGCGGAGGTGGCCCGCGGTGGGTTCGGGGTCATTTACCGGGCGCGGCATCGGACGCTGGGACGGCGGTGCGCGTTGAAGTTGATTCACGCGAAGGCCGTGTATCCGGGCAACGATGCGGCGCGCGCGCTGGAGCACGAGGCGGCGGCGGCGGCGGGCTTGGATCATCCGGGCATCGTCCGGATCCACGAGTTTGGGTCGGCGGATGGCCGCGTGTACCTGGCGATGGAATGGGTGGAGGGAACCGACCTTGGCCGATGGCTGCCGACGCGGGTGGTCCCGCCGATGGAGGCGGCGCGGTTGTTCCGGGGCATCGCGGAGGCAGTGGCGCACGCGCATGAGCACGGGTTGTTTCACCATGACCTGAAGCCGGGCAACGTGCTGGTGGACGCGAAGGGCCACGTGCGCCTGACGGACTTCGGGCTGGCGCGAAGGGCGGGTGCGGCTTCGGGAGCGATCTACGGGGCGATGGGGCACGGAACGCCCCAGTATGCGGCACCGGAGCAGGCCTCGGACCAGTATGGCGAGCCCCGGGCGGTGACGGACGTGTTCGCCTTGGGCGGGTTGCTGTACTTCCTGCTGACGGACCGGCCGCCGTTCCGGGGCGAGACGGCGTCGGGGACGTTGCGGGCGGTGTTGACGGAGGAACCTCCGAACCCGCGGGCGTTGCGCCCGGGGATCCCGGAGGACCTGGAGGCCATTTGCCTGCGCTGCCTCGAGAAGCGGCCGTCGCGCCGGTATCCCTCGGTGCGCGAGGTGGTGGCGGACGTGGACCGTTTCCTGGAAGGCGAGCCGGTGCGGGCGCGGGCGGATGGGGCGGGCGGCCAGGTGCCGGGTTGGCTGCGCCGGCGTTGGCGCGGTCTGGCGGTGGCGGCGGTTGTGGTGGGAACCACGGTGGCAACGGGCCGTTCCTGGGTGCGTTCGATGCAGGCGACGGTGGCCGGGGAACGGGCGTCGCGGATGGAGGCCCAGGCGGCGCGGGAGCAGGCCGAGCGGGACGCCGCACGGGACCGGCGCGCGCGCTATGCGGCCCATGTGCAACTGGCCTTCGAGGCGTTCAACCAAGGCGCGCACGAGTCCGCCATGGAGGCGTTGCGACGCGAGGTGCCGTCCGGGCGGGAGACGGACCTTCGCGGATGGGAATGGGGATTCCTGGCGCGTTGGTGCACGCCGGTGGAGGGGGCTTCGGCCGGGGTCTCTTCGACGGGAAGCAACGGGTTGGCGGCGCAGGAGATGGCAACGCCGGCTCCGGCGGCGGGGGCGCGGGTGCCTGAGCCCGCGGCCTTGTTGTTCACGAACTGGGCGTCCGGCGTCGTGGCCACGGGATGGCTGGGGGAGGGCTCGCGGGCCTGGGCAGCGACGGCGTCGGGCGTCCAGGCGTGGGACGTGGAAGGTGGAAGTTTGCTGCACGACCTCCCGCCCGATCCCGACGCGGTGGAGTCGGCCTTGTGGCTGGGCAAGAAGGGGACGCAAGGCTGGGTGGCACGGGCGTGGGTGGGCGGCCGACTGGGGTTGCGCGCGTTGCAGGGCGAGGCGGCGACGGTCGTGGTGGAGGAGCCGGGCTGGCAGGTGGTGCCGCGGTATTCCGGGGCGTCGGAGATGGTGTTCTCGCAGGATGGCACGCGGCTGGTGGTGGCGGACGTCGCGAATGGCGTCCGGGTTCACGCGGTGCCTTCGATGGAGGTGGTGCGGCGATTCCCCGGGATTGCGGCGCGCGCGGCGGACATCTCGGCCACGGGCACGCGGGTGGCAGCGGCGGACGCGGAGGGCCACGTGCGCGTGTGGGACATGGCAAGCGGTGGGACGAATGCCGTGACGGCGCTGGTTCCCAAGGCCTTGGAGATCGCGTTTTCCGGGGATGGGACGCGGTTGGTGGCGGGGACGTTGGACGGGTGGGTTCGGGTGCTGGATACGGCGACGGGACGCGAGCTGGCCGCGTGTGGCCCGGTGGGAGCGGCGATCTTGTCGGTGGCCATGGCCCCGGGCGGCCGCCGGGTGGCGGCGGGCACGTCCGACGGGCGGGTCGTGTTCTGGGACGTCGGGACGGGCGACGTCTTGGGCACGTTAAGGCCGGGCTTGGGCGCGGTGCAGTCCGTTCGATTTTTGGGCGCAGAGGGTTTGGCGTTCACCGCCACGGGCGGCGTGAAGGTGTACCGGGCGGCGCCGTAGAGGGGTGGTGCAGTCGCTTCCGTCCAAGGGCGGGAATGAACTGAAATCGGCAGTCAAAGAG
>JBJSZF010000717.1:0-6036 GCA_046090125.1 Verrucomicrobiota bacterium | reverse complement strand
CTTAAGTTGTAATAATACGTGGTTTTTGACTGGCGTGGTTGTTTTGTACGTGTACTTGTAATTACACAGTCATCTCGGGGCGCAACGCCACCGCCTCGTCCCCCTTGTCCACGAAGTTGAACAACTGTCCCACGATCTCGTCGCCGGACTTCGCCGTGTACAACGCCAACGGCTCGAGCGGCGGGCCGTCGTACTCCCGGAACCCATAGCGACGCGCCACCCGCCTCCAGGCATCGAACACATGCTGCCGCACGTCGCAGCTCCACGTTTCGTTGGGCGGCAATGGCTCGGGATAGAACTCCCGGAATCCCTTCAATCGTTGCATCGTCCGCACAACCTAACCCAGGCCGCCCCCGCGCCGCAGCATCGAGATTGCCGAATGGGCGGCCCGGATGTCCTCGGGCTCCAGAAAGGCGTAGTCGCGGAGGATTTCCTCGTGGGAGGCGCCGGCGGCGAGAAGCTCGGGCAAATCCATGACCCGGAACCGGGTGCCACGGATGCACGGTCGCCCGCCACACTGGCCGGGTTCGACGGTGAATCGATGGGCTATTTCCATGGCCGCAGAATAATTCGATGACGGGAGCCTTGTCAGCAGGGCCCCACCGCGCCCATGCCCGGGCGGTGCCTCCCGTTGTTGTCGGGATTCCCGAGACCCTTGTGGAGGGCTCCGCGCTGGGAGCACGGAGGCCCCTGGCCGACTCTCCATGCTCTCGCCTTGCGGGATCAGCCCGGTCCACGCATCCGGCTCACCTTTCACCGACCACCTCGGGATGCACGGTCGCCCCGGTTCGTTGCGGGTCACCCGCCGTAGCCCGGAGGCAAGCCTTAGTACCTAGGGCCTGTCCTCACGCAGGGGATCCCCGGACATTTTCCGCCTCCGGCCTTGGAACGAAACCCCGCCCGGCCCATGCTTTTGCCGAACGCGATTCCCACCCCATGAATGTCACGCGCCGCCAGTTCATCCGTCATGCCGCCGCAGCCTCCGCCCTTGCCTGGGGCGGCGTCGCCCACGCGGCCACCCGCAAGCTCTCGCCCAACGAAAAGCTGAACCTCGGCATCGTCGGCGTCGCCGGTCGCGGCGGCGAGAACCTGGCTGGCGTGCGCCACCAGAACATCGTCGCGCTATGCGACGTCGATTCCGGCCGCCTCGGCACGGCCAGCAAGCAGTTCCCCGGCGCCTTTACCTGCTCGGATTACCGCCGCCTGCTCGACCGCAAGGACCTCGACGGCGTCGTCATCTCCACCCCGGACCACACCCACGCCGTCATCGCCATCGCCGCGCTCCAAAGCGGCCGGCCCGTCTATTGCGAGAAGCCCCTCACCCACACCGTCTCCGAGGTGCGCCGTCTCGTGGAGGTCGCCCGCAAGTCCAAGCTCCCCACCCAGACCGGCAACCAAATCCACGCAACGGACAACTACCGCCGCGTCGCCCAGCTCGCCCGCTCCGGCGTCATCGGCGACATCCACGAGGTCCATCACTGGGCAGGATCCGCCTGGGAAACCAAGCCGCTTCCGCCCGCCACCCCCGTCCCGGCCGGGCTCGACTACGACCAATGGGTCGGGCCCGTCACGTGGCGCGACTACAGCCCCGAGTGGGTCCACTTCAACTGGCGCCGCTGGTGGCACTTTGGCGGCGGCACGCTGAGCGACTTCTGCTGCCACCACATGGACCTGGGCGTCTGGGCGTTGGACCTCGGGCTGCCCGACGTCATCGAGGCCGAGGGGCCGGAGCCCGACGCGCACTGCGCCCCGGCATGGCTCAAGATCCGGTACGAGTTCCCGGCCACGGCCGCGCACCCGCGCCGGCGGATGTTCTGGTACTCGGGAGCCAAGCGCCCGGAGGTTTCCGGCACGCCGGACCTGTCCAAGTGGGGCGGCGGCACGTTGTTCGTGGGCTCCAAGGGCATGTTGCTGGCGGACTACGGCCGGTTCCAGCTCCTGCCGGCGGAACAGTTCAAGGACGCCGAGATCCCCGCTCCGGACTTCCCCAGCTCGGTGGGGCATCATGAGGAATGGATCCGGGCCGTGCGCGGCGAGAATCTGGCGTTGCCCCGCTTCCAGGCGCTGGGCCCCACCAACTCGCCGTTCGCCTACGGGGCCGTCCTGACCGAGCTCGGCCTCCTCGGCAACATCGCCTTTCGCACCCGCAAGCGCATCGAGTGGGACGCCGCCAAGATGCGGGCCAAGGGGGTGCCCGAGGCCGACCGATTCATCCACCACGAGTATCGCAAGGGTTGGAAGCTGGGCTGATCCCGGGTGCGAGCCACGCCATGAGTGCAGGCACGACTGCCCCGGCCGGGGGCACCCCCCAGGCTTCCGCCGCGCCGCCCCTGTCCAAAAGCCAGGTCTTCATCCGGCGCCTGGCAAGCACCGTGGCGCTCTGGTCTGTCGTCCTGACCGCCATCTTCTCGGGCAACGCCTTCGTCCGCGAGTGGGTGTTCCTGGGCCTGATGCTGCTCCTGGCGGGGGTGGGCCTCGTCGAATTCTACGCCTTGGTCGAGAAACGAGGCCTGGTGTGCTTCAAGTCCTGGGGCATCGCCAACGGCCTCCTGCTCATGGGCGCCACGTTCTACTACGTCACGATCTACCAGCCCGGGCACGAGCACCGCGGCCTGCCGTCGCGCGCCAACGACTTCGAAACCTCCGTCCTCATCCTCTTTGTCCTCGGCCTCTGCGTGCGCGAGTTCGTCTCCAAGAAGAACCAGTCCGTCGGCCTCACCGCCATCTCCACCACGCTCCTCGGCCTGATGTACGTGCCGTGGCTGCTCAACTTCATCCAGAAGATCAACTTCTTCCCCGGCGTCGATGGCCGCTTCTACGTCCTCTACTTCATCCTCGTCACCAAGTTCAGCGACGTCGGAGCCTACTGCGTCGGGTCCCTCGTCGGACGCCACAAGATGATCCCCCGCATCAGCCCGGGTAAGACCTGGGAAGGCTTCGCAGGGGCCATCGTCGTCTCCACCGGTGCCAGCATCGCCTTCGCCCAACTCGCCGGGCCGCGCCTCGCGGGCATGACCACCCTCCATGCCGCCATCCTCGGCGTCCTCCTCTCCGTCGCGGCCGTCATCGGCGACCTCATCGAGTCCCTCTTCAAGCGCGAGGCCGGCGTCAAGGACTCCGGCCGCTTCTTCCCGGGCATCGGCGGCATCCTGGATCTCCTCGACTCCCTCCTTTTCAACGCGCCCCTCATGTACCTCTACCTGCGCCACGTCCTGACGTGACCGCAGCCTAGCTAAAGAGGGGACGACCGGCGTCCCATCGGATCCCCCGCGTCATCTGGAACCCCAAGGTGGCCTGCGGACTCGATGGGCGACCCCATGGACGGCGTAGCGGCTCCGGGAACAACCCTGATCACCCGGTTCGTGGCATCCCATCACACGATTGTTTTTGCAAGACCTCGCCCTTCAACGTCATCGCCGACGCCAGCGAAGCCACCCTGCGAACGCGACCAAGCCCATTCCCATCGCCACGGCAGAAGCCCCGGGCTCCGGCACCACGCCCGTCAGCGTCACGCTCCACGACTCCAGCCGCATCGTCCCGCCCACGCCCACGTCCGCCACCGACAAGTGCCACACCCCATCCCCGGGAAGCCCGTTCATCACCGACAACATCCCCGGCCGCACCGTGTCCGTCGGCAACACCCGCCCATCCGGAGCCACCTCGCCCGTCAACACCCCACTCCCGCCGTCCAACACGTGCACGTCCCCGGCCGCCGCCCCGTCCGCAAACGTCACGTTCCACCCGTTGTACCCATACCCAACCACCGCCCCCAACCCGCTCCCCACCCCCACCCCAACCTGGTTCAGCAACACGCTCGTCCGCTGCAGGTCCTTCGTCAGCATCACCACCATCTCCGACGCAAAACCCTCGGGCGCTCCCACCAACCGCAAGCCCACCTTCACTCCCGTCAACGAGACGATCCCCGTCCCGGACACCGCGCCCGCGAACACCCGAGGCGGATCCTCCAGGTCCCCCAACGTCTGCCCCACCGCGAACGTCCGCACCCGCTCCACCAACACCTGCGCCCGGGCCTTGGGAGCCATCGCGGCACACGCGCCCATCACGGCCAGCACCGCCCATGCCCTGCCCGAACCGCCTCGCCCGGGTCGTTGTCTCAAGCCCTTCTTCATGCTCGCCTTAACCGGCCCACCTCACGGAGCCGCCACCGCCCGGTACAGCCGCTGCGCCTCCGCCGGATTCCGGTCCACGTATTGGAACAACCCCAACGCCCCGGTTGTGGCCGCCACACGGTCCGCCACCGGGTCAAAGTCCCGCCACACATACGGAGCCGCTGCCTCCAGCGTGTACTGCACCCGGTAGCGCCGCCCCGGAACCCCAATTCCCGTGAACACGCGGTCCACGCCCTCCACCACCAGTCGCACCGCGTTTGGCTGCACCCCCACCCCGCCCGGCACCGTCTCCAGCACCGTCACCAGTCCCCACGCCACGTTCCCCTGCGCGTCCGTCACCTCGTACTCGAAGCTGCCGTGCCCCGCCTCCCCGCTCGGCGCCACGTACACCGCAAACCCGCCCACCACCGACACCGTCGCCCCCGATGGCTGCGCCCGGCCCACCGACACCCACGTCACCGGGTCCGCGTCGGCGTCCGTGTCGTTCGCCAGCAAGGTCGCCACACGCACCTTGGTCACCGGGTTGCCTCGGGGCCGCGCCACGGAGTCACCACCCGGCACCGGCGGCCGATTCCAAGGTGTTGCCTGCACCAGGTAGCCCACCTGCACGCGCTTGCCCGCGTCGCCCAACGCCTCCGTGCCCCCGCTGTCTGCCAAGGGCTGCCCCACGACAACTTCCAACGCCCACGAGCCCGACGTCGCCGTGCCACCGCCGGACGACACCACCAGCGGGTCCAAGACCAGCTCGCCCGCCAACGCGCCGATGCCCGCACCGCAAAGCATCCCGCACAGCCCAAGGCGAACCCACGCCCACGCGCACGCCCAGGCCACGCTTCGGCCAACCCATCCGCTGGAGCCGACTCCCTTCATCCTGGGAACGGCCGTCGAAGAGGGTTCCAACACGGGGAAGGGCGGGTCAGGTCGTGATGGGCTCGACCGATCTGTAGGCCGGGTCCCCCGACCCGGCGCACCGGGCATGCAGCGTCGCCCCCGCCGCGTGAGGGCAGGCGGCCTACAGACTGCACAACTGCGGTTTCTGGGTTCATCCCTCAATGCACCTTCACCCGGAAGAACCGCCGATCCTCCGCCGTCGCGCCCTGGGCCACGCGCACCTGGACCGGCTTCACGTCGTCGGCCAAGAACTCGGTTCGCTCCGCCGCGTTCGCCGCGTCGCCCGGCATCGCGAACCCCACCGGCTTCCATCCGCTCATGTCCGGCGACGCTTCCACCGTGTACGTGCGCCCGCGCAACGCGAGGAACTCAAGGACCGAACGCCCGTTGTCCACGCCCTTGGCCGTCAGGACGAAGCCGTCCGCCGGGTCAAACGCATACGTCCCGGCCAGGTACTCCTTCAGGTTGCTAATCCCGTCGCCGTCGTCGTCCGCGTCCGGCCGGACATCCTTCGGTGCCCCGTTGCGGCCCATGGCGGCCAGCAGCATCCGCTCCCATGCGTCGGGCAACCCGTCGCCGTCGCTGTCCACGCCGAGGGTCAGGTCCACGCGCGCGGTCTTGCCGGGCTCGGCCACGAGGCCGTTCACGCCGGTCATCTCGATGGGCACGTAGTTCACGGTGCCGATGCGGACCTTCAGGATGAAGGCGGCGGCCGGGAACAGGGCGCTGGGCTTGTAGCGCGACGCCGTGAGCCCGCTGTCCATGGGGACGGTGAGCTGGTAGTTGCCATCGACGCCCGTGGCGTCCCGGACGACGGCGGTGACGGCGGGGCTGCCCGGGATTTCGAGCACCACGCTGGACTTGGGCAACGCCAGGGGATCTCCCAGCTCGTCGCGCACCACGCCGAACAAGGTTTGGTGCGGCGCGGGTGGGAAGGCGCTCGTGGAGGGAATCCCAAGGGCCAACGACGCGACGGCCACCATGGCCGCCGCAAGGGGATTCGCAGGCCCTCGGG
>JBJSZF010000716.1:0-2193 GCA_046090125.1 Verrucomicrobiota bacterium | reverse complement strand
CTCGCCGTGGCGGTCGCGGCACTTCCGCCCGCGCAGCGGGAGGTGATCGCGCTGAAATTCGACGGTGGCCTCACGTTCGCCGAAATCGCGGCCGTCGTCGGCGTGTCGGCCAACACCGCCGCCAGCCGCTACCGCTACGGTGCGGCCAAGCTTCGCACCCTCCTTCGGCCCCTCTACGACGAGATCCACGCCCCATGACCCCCCATCGCCAACCCCAGCTCGAAGACCGGCTCGCGCAGGTTCCACGCCGCGGGCTTCCGTCGGACCTCCGTGCGGCCTGCCTCGCCCAGGCCCGGTCGGAGACGGCTCACCCCACGGCCCCGGCCGCGCCCGATCCGCGTCGGCGCACGTCCCCATGGTTCGCCTGGCTTTGGCCCCATCCCGCCGCATGGGCCGGCCTCGCCGCCGCATGGTGCGCCATCCTCGCCCTGCGCGGCCTCGCGCCCGTCCCGATCAACATCCTCGCCGCCACCGGCCCCTCCACGCCGCTGGTCCTCGATCCCGACGCCACCCGCCAGCTCGTCCTCCAGCGCGAGGCCCGCGAGGAATCCCTGCGCCCCCTCCTTCCGCCCGTGCCGATCGACATCGACCGCCCACGCAACCCCGCCCCTCCGTCCACCAACCGCATCGCCTGAACCCTCGTCTCCCATGAAGAAGTTCCTTCGCATCTCCGGCTTCGTCCTCGCCGCCCTCGCGACGTTGGTGGCCCTCGGCTACGCCATCGAGAACTGGCGCGGCGCACGCGCATGGTCCGCCGAGCAGGCCCGCATCCGCACCAGCGGCGAGCCCCTCGTCTGGCCCGACCTCGTTCCACCGCCGCCCCCGCCCGAGCGCAACTTTGCCGCCGTGCCGCTCTTCGAGGGCCTGTTCGCCTACGAGGCCGTCCGGGACGTCCGCGGCCCGAACCGCCGCCTGTGGAAGGGCGGCCCGGTCCAGACGCGACTGTCCCAGACCTTCCTGCTGCCCAATCCGCCCAAGTCCGCCCCGCCGACGGAGCCCAGCCCCAACCCGGCCCTCGACTTCGCGTCCACGCTGGGCCAGCTCCAGAACGGCACCAACTACCCCTCGATCACGCCGTCCGGGAAGCCGGCCCAGGACATCCTCCGGCTCCTGGAGTCCCGAAGGGATGCCTTCGACCAACTGCGCCTCGCCGCCGCACGGCCCGAGTGCCGCTTCGGCATCCGCTACGACGACAACTTCGAGGCCCTGCTTCCGCACCTCGCCGTGCTCAAGGGAGCGGCCCAGCTCCTCCGCATTCGCTCCGCCGCCCTGCTGGCCACCGGCGACCGCGCCGGCGCGGCCGACGACGTCCTCCTAGTCCTGCGCCTGGGCGACGCCGCCGGGTCGGACCCGATCCTCATCAGCATGTTGGTGCGCATCGCCATCCATTCCATCGCCGCGTCCGCCGTCTGGGAGGGCTGGCAACAGGACCTGTGGAAGCCCGAGGACTACCAACGGTTCCAGGCCGCCTTCGTCGCGTTCAACCCGCGGGACGCCCTCGTCGATGCCCTGCGGTCCGAGCGGCTCTTCAGCACCGGCCTCATCGACCTCCTCAAGGACGAACCCGCCCGATACATCGCCGCCTTCGGCAACGGCGAGGAAACGTCGGTGCCCGTGGCCCTCCGTGTCGCGCCCGGTGGTTGGCTCCGGTTCAACCAAGCCGCCCTCTCGCGTTGCCTCGACGGCCTCGCGCAGCAAGCCCGCGCCACGACGGCCACGGGCGCGCTCTCGTCCATCCCGGGGCCCGCTGACCTGAAGGACCTGGGTCCCATGCCCTACACCTTCATGGCCCGGATGCTCGTCCCGGCCGTGTCCCGGGCCTTCGCCAAGGCGGACCGTTCCCGGGCCAACATCCACCTCGTCACCACCGTGTGCGCCCTCGAACGGTTCCGCGCCGACCACGGCGGCAGGCTTCCCGAATCGTTGGCCGCCCTGGCCCCCGAGTACCTCGCCAGCGTGCCCATCGATCCCATGAGCGGGACGGGCCTCGTGTATCAACCCGCCGCCGACGGATCGTTCCGGCTCTACAGCGTCGGCACCAACGCGCGCGACGACGGCGGGGCGGGAGCCAGCAAGAGCCACACCGAGCCCCTCGACTGGGCGTGGCCCCCGCGAACGGCCTCCGGGGATTCGCACCGCTTTTGATCCTGAAATCGGCAGTCAAAGAGGGTGCCAAAACGAGGAAACGCCCTG
>JBJSZF010000715.1:0-5404 GCA_046090125.1 Verrucomicrobiota bacterium | reverse complement strand
GACGATCAACGCGCTGCTCGTCCACCTCGGGCGTCAAGGGCTCGAGGTCGTGCGCCTCAAAGGTGGCGATCCGTTCGTGTTCGGTCGCGGCGGCGAGGAGGCGGAGGCGCTCGCTGCGGCGGGCATCGAGTTTGAGGTCGTCCCCGGCGTCACGTCCGCCGTGGCAGCCCCGGCCTACGCGGGCATCCCGGTGACGCATCGCGACATGGCGTCGGCGTTCCAGGTTGTGACGGGCCACGCGGCCGCACCGGGGGAGGGGGGGCCGGACTGGGGCGCGGTGGCGCGCGCGCCGGGGACCAAGGTGGTCCTCATGTGCGTGGAACGGATGAGGTCCGTGGCCGAGGGGCTTGTGGCGGGGGGCATGTCGGGGACGACGCCCGTGGCGGTCATCCGGGAGGGGACCACGGCGCGGCAGGAGGTGTTGGTTTCGACGTTGGCCGCCGTGGGCGACGAGGTGAAGCGGCGGGGCCTTTCCGCCCCGGCGTTGGCCGTGATCGGCGACGTGGTGCGGCTGCGCGGGAAGCTGGACTGGTGGTCGCGTCGGCCGCTTTCGGGGCAACGCGTGGCGGTGACGCGGACGCGCGAGCAAGCCAGCGGGTTGGTGCAGCGGTTGGGCGACCTTGGGGCGGAGGTGATCGAGGTGCCGACCATCCGCGTCGAGCGCCCGTCGGCCATCGACCCGTTGCTGGACGCGGTGCTGGGGATTGGCGAGTACGACTGGCTGGTGTTCACGAGCGCGAACGGGGTGTCGGCCTTCCTGGACGTGTTCCTGAAGGCGTTCAAGGACCTGAGGTCGCTGGGCAACGTGCGCATTGCGGCCGTGGGGCCTGCGACGGCGGCCCGCGTCCAGGAACGGGGCCTGGCCGTGGACGTGGTGCCGGAGCGTTACCTGGCAAAGGACGTGGCCAAGGCCTTGGCGGAGCACGAGACGGTGGAGAACCTGCGATACCTGTTGCTCCGGGCCGAGTCCGCCAGCGAGGACCTGCCGCGCGTGCTGGAGGAGATGGGCGGCATCGTCGATGACGTGGCGTGTTACCGAACCGTTCCCGAGGAGGGCGGGGCGGCGGCGGCCGGGGCGTTGATGGAGTCGGGGGCCGACTGGCTGACGTTCACCAGCAGCTCGACGGTGGACAACTTCCACCGGCGGTTCGACCTGCCGAGGTTCCTGGCCCGGCATCCCGGGACGCGGATGGCGAGCATTGGGCCGGAGACGAGCAAGGCGTTGCACCTGCTGGGGCTCCAGCCTGCGGTGGAGGCGCGGCGGCATGATCTCGACGGATTGGTCGAGGCCTTGGTGGGGGCAGCGAGCGGTGAGCAGTGAGCGGGGGGCGGGGGGCGGTGCTTGCCATGGCGGGCGTGGCTCCGTGAACCTGTGGGAAAGGACGACGCATGGGATCCAGGGATTGGGAGGCGCATTACGTGGCGGGGGACACGCCGTGGGACCACGGCGAGGCGGTGCAGGGGCTTGTGGACTTCCTTGCGGCCCAGTCGGCGATGGCACGAGGGCGGGTGCTGGTGCCCGGCTGCGGCATGGGCCATGATGCGGCTGCGTGGGCCGGGGCGGGGTGCGACGCGGTGGGGTTGGACTTGGCCCCGACGGCGGTGGCGCGGGCGACGGAACGGTGGCGCGGGAAAGCGGGGCTGGCCTTTCGCCCGGGGGACTTTCTGGATGCGGCGGCAGGGGACGGGACGTTCGACTGGGTGTTCGAGCACACGTTGTATTGCGCGATCGACCCGGCCCTGCGGGATGGCCACGCGCGGGCGGTGGCGCGGTGGCTTCGGCCGGGCGGGCACTTTCTTGCGGTGCACTACATGAATCCGGACACGGACGAGGGCCCGCCGTTTCCGTGCACGCGGGACGAGGTGCTGGCGCGGTTCGGGATGGAGCTGGAGTTGTTGGCGGACTGGGTGCCGCGGAGTTGGGAGGGCCGGACGGGGCGCGAGCGGATGTTTTGGTGGCGTCGGAAGGGCTTGGGCGACGGGCGTTGACGGCGCCACGGGGAACGGGGCGGGCGCCGTGGCGGCCTTTCGCGCCCCGCCAGCGGCTCGCCCCAACGCCCCTTGCTGGAATGGGGAATGCCCGGAAGATGCCGTGATTGAAACAATTGCGGCCCAACAAGCCCGGCGGTGGGGGTGCCCTCGTCATGGAGGTGGCCCATGTCCGGGTCCGGGACGCTGGCGTCGAGTTTCTCTGGAGCGAGCCGGTTGCGGAGTGGTCGGAGATCGAGCTGAGGCTGGTCGCGCAGGGACGGCAGGAGAACTACATGGCGCGCGGCGTGGTCGTGGATTGTCGTCGGGCGGGCGAGGGCCTGTGGCAGGTGTCGTTGTTCTTCACGGACGTTGAGCGCGGGGAAAAGGCGTGGCCCCCGGCCTGACACTTGCTAGCGTTGCGGGACACGTAACGAGCATTGTTTCCTTCCCGTGAGCTACGACATCGAACTACTCCGGGGCATCCTGAAGGCGGCCGTCGAGGGCGGCGCCTCGGATGTCCACATCAAGGTGGGCAACCCGGTGGTCCTGCGCATCCACCGCCAGTTGGTGGCCATCGAGGCACCCGTCCCCACGGTCGAATGGATGGACCTGATCCTCGAGAAGATGGTCCCGGGCCATGCGAAGAAGAAGCTGGATGCGGACCGCGAGGTGGACTTCAGCTACTTCGAGCCGGGCGTGGGCCGCTTCCGCACGAACGTGTTCCAGCAACGCGGGACGTATGCGCTGGCGATGCGCTACGTGAAGACGCAGGTGCCCAGCTTCTCCGAGCTAGGGCTCTCCCCCGTCATCAAGGACATCGCGCGCAGCCCCCGCGGCATCGTGCTGGTGGCCGGCACCACGGGCTCCGGCAAGTCCACGACGCTTGCCGCGATGATCGAGTACATCAACGCGAACTTTAAGAAGCACATCGTCACCCTCGAGGACCCCATCGAGTTCGTCTTCGAGGACAACCAGTCCGTCGTCGAGCAACGCGAGATCGGGCTCGACACCGTGAGCTTTGGCACCGGCCTCAAGCATGTGCTCCGCCAGGATCCCGACATCATCATGGTGGGCGAGATGCGCGACGCCACGTCGTTCCAGGCCGCCATGAGCGCGGCGGACACGGGTCACCTCGTGCTTTCCACCCTCCACACCCAGAATGCCTCCCAGTCCATCGGGCGCATCCTGGACTTCTTCAAGCCCGAGGAGCGCGAGCAGGTGCGCCGCCAGCTTGCGAGCACCCTCCAGTCCGTCATTTGCCAGCGCATGGTGGGCAAGCTGGGAGGGGGCATGACGCCCGCGCTCGAAATCCTCATCAACACGCCCACCGTGAAGAAGATGCTTGAGGAAAACCGCATCGAGAAGATTGGTGCCGCCATCGAGACCGGCCGCGACGACGGCATGCAAACCTTCAACCAAGCCCTTTATGACCTCGTGAAGGACAAGAAGGTCTCCGAGAAGGAGGCCCTCGCCAAGGCGGGCAACCCGCAGGGCCTGGAGATGATGTTCAAGGGGATCTTCCTGAGCGACAGCTCACGCATCCTGTCCTGACGCCCCGTCCAGGGGGACGGCCTCCGTCCCCGCGCCCGCCGCCTCGATCGCCACGATGATCGGGCGAATGCCCATCCCTCGGAACGTGTAGCCGCACGCGACCGTGCCCGCGACGACCGCGCCCGGACCCGCCTGGTGTCCCTCGGCGGGCTCGTGTCGTGACGGGTCAAAGGCCTCGCCCGGCCGGGCCTCATGGGCGGCCAAGCCGAGCCGTCGCACGGCGTCGAGGCAGGCCGCGCGGTACTGACCCAACTGCTGGGCCAACGCCGGCTGGCCCGAGCGTTGCCCCGCCTGGAACACGGCATAGTTGTGGTCCAGCAAATGGCAGAGCACCCGCACCGACTCCTCCTCGCCCCTGCGGAGCTTTTCCAACTCGATCCGCATGGTCTGGCGTTCCTGGTCGAGCGTGCGGGATTGCAGCTCTGCCATGGACTGGCGCTGCTCGGCCAGCCGCGCCGCCACCTGCTCCGACGCCGCCCGTGCGCGCTCAAGAGCGTGCTGGGCCGACTGGATGTGGCCGGAACTGGTGGCGATGCCCGTCGCAGCCGCCTCGACCTGGCGCACCTGCTGCAAGGTGTCCGCGAGGATCTCCTGCTCGGACCTGCGCGTGGCGGCGTCGTGGTCGCGGAGGAAGGGCGTGGCCAACACCCATGCGCCCGCCGCGACGCCGCCCACCACCAGCGCGGTGGTGGCGGTGCCCCAAGGGAGACGTCCCTCGTGCAGGCCCCACGCCACCCACCCGGAAGCCCCCAGCAACAAGAGGTCCCCGATGACAAACGGCCACTTGGCCGATCGAACCGCCGCATTCCCATCGTCCGCCATGCGACGGAGCCTATCGCGGCCCCGGCCCCGAAGGCCATCCCGCAGGCGATGGAACCGCAGGCCATCCTACCGACGTGCGGCCCTTGCCCGGGCCCTTCCATCCTTGTTTCCGCTTTCATCCGCGGCATGGGGGTCGAGCCTCGCGCCGGATGACGGCCGAGGAGCGGATGACGGCGACGGTTCGGCGCGAGCGATGGCGCTCGTTGTGCGCCGGAGCGGTGGAGTCGGCGGGCAGCACGTTCCTGCTTCTGATTGCCACGCGCTCCTTTGGGGCGGGCCCCATGGCGAAGGCGATGGTCGCGGCCGGCGGCAGCATCGGACTGATGCTCAGCCCGGTGCTGGTGAACGCGGTGCAGGCGGCGGGACGGGCTCCCGCGCCCGTGGCCGCCCGGGTGCTGGCGTGCGGGGCGGGGGCCTTGGTGTTGGCGGCGTGCGTGCCTGCCGCCTGGGCGTGGGCGTTCGCCGCGTGCTGCGTGGCGGGCTTGGCGACGCCCTTCGCCGTCATCCCCCTGCTCACGCAGGTGTACCAGGACAACTACCCCGCGCACCGACGCGGCCGCTTGTTCTCGCAGGCCATCATGATTCGGATCGCAACGGCGATGGTATTGGGCGTGGTGGCGGGCTGGTGGCTGGACCCGGCCCCGCCGACGGGGGGCGGCGGCGTCCTGTCGTGGGTCGCGCACGCGACCGCGTGGGTGCCGGCCCGCGAGCGTTGGTTGGTGCTGGGCTTCGGCGTGGCCCTGGGCGGGGCCTCGTGGAGCGTCGCGGCCGTGCCCTCTAAGCCCCTCCCCGCCGCCGCGGGGTCCCACCCGCTGCACGCCATGCGCTTCGTACGTTCCGACCCCGTGTTCCGCAACGCGCTGGCGGCGTGGATGCTGATGGGGTTTGCCAACCTGGCGATGCTGCCGTTGCGCGTGGAGTACCTCGGCAACCCCCGGCATGGGATGTCGATGGGCGCGGCGGAAATCGCTCTGTACACGCTCGTGGTGCCGAACCTCGCGCGCCTCTTGATGAGCCCGGTCTGGGGGCGGTTGTTCGATCGCATGAACTTCTTTGCGTT
>JBJSZF010000714.1:0-4243 GCA_046090125.1 Verrucomicrobiota bacterium | reverse complement strand
ATGCTTGCCACCCCATGCGAGACTCATGCAACCACGTCGGCGGCGGCCATGACAACGGAATCGCCGGGCTCGACCCGACGGCCAAGCGGGACGGGGTAAGCCCAACCGGGATTCGTTCTTGCGACGCCATGGGCTGGCCATAGCTTCGCCTTGCCTGCCGGGCGTGGCAGGCATCCCCCACAGAACATGGTTGCTGAAGAATCCCGCATTTCCGGCGCGGTCGCCGCGCATCCGGATCGTTTTGAACGACGTCACATCGGGCCATCGGAAGCCGACATCCAAGCGATGCTGGCCGAGCTGGGGCAGGCATCTCTGGACGCGTTGTCGGATGCGGCGGTGCCGGCCGCCATTCGGTTGGCGCGGCCCTTGGAATTGCCGGCGCCGTTGTCGGAGGCGGAGGCGTTGGCGCGGTTACGTTCCGTGGCATCCGCCAACGAGGTGTTCCGCTCCCTGATTGGGCTGGGCTACCACGACACGGTCACGCCGCCGGTGATCCAGCGGAACATCCTGGAAAACCCGGGCTGGTACACGCAGTACACGCCCTACCAGTCCGAGATCTCGCAGGGGCGGCTGGAGGGGTTGCTCAACTTCCAGACCCTGGTCTGCGACCTGACGGGGCTGGACGTGGCGAACGCATCGTTGCTGGACGAGGCGACGGCCTGCGCGGAGGCCATGATGCTGTGTCACCGCGTCAAGCAGGCCGAGGGCACCGGGCGCGACGCGTTCTTCGTCTCGGACGATTGCCACCCGCAGAACATCGACCTCGTCCGGACGCGTGCGCGGGCGCTGGGGGTGGAACTCGTGGTGGGCGACTGGCGGAGCTTCACGCCGGATGCGCGTTTCTGCGGCGTGTTGGTCCAATACCCTGGCTGCGGCGGGGCGGTTCATGACTTCGCGGGGTTCACGGCGGCGGCCCATGCGGCGGGGGCGTTGGTGGTGGCGGCTGCGGACCCGTTGGCATTGACGTTGCTCAAGCCGCCGGGCGAGTGGGGCGCGGACGTGGCCGTGGGGAGCGCGCAGCGGTTTGGCGTGCCGATGGGATACGGCGGCCCGCACGCGGCCTACTTCGCGGTGCGCGACGCGTTCAAGCGGCAGATTCCCGGGCGCCTGATCGGCGTGTCGAAGGATGCTCGGGGCCGAAGGGCGCTGCGCCTCTCGCTGGGGACGCGCGAGCAACACATCCGTCGCGACAAGGCGACGTCGAACATCTGCACGGCGCAGGCGCTGCTGGCCAACATGGCGATGGCCTACGCCTGCTATCATGGCCCGGACGGCTTGCGGGGGATTGCCCGACGAGTGCTGGGGCTGACGACGCAACTGGCCGAGGGGCTCCGGGCACAGGGGCATCGGGTCGTGAATGACACCTGGTTCGACACGTTGACGGTCGAGCTGAAGGGCGCGCGCGCGGCGGACGTGCACAAGGCGGCGGCGGCGCGGCGGATCAACCTGCGGCCCGTCGATGCCACGCACGTGGGCGTGACGCTCGACGAGGTTAGCACGGAGGCGGAGGTCGCGACGCTGCTGGAGGTGTTCGCATCGTCCGGCCCGCGCAAGACAGGCCCCGTCGCCGACCTGGGCGGCGGCATCCCCGGCGCCTTGGCACGCACCTCGGCCTTCCTGACCCACCCTGTCTTCAACCGGCATCACAGCGAGACCGAGATGCTGCGGTACCTGCGTCGGCTCGAGTCGAAGGACCTGTCCCTGTGCCATTCGATGATCCCGCTGGGGAGCTGCACGATGAAGCTGAACTCGACGGCGGAGATGTTCCCGGTCTCGTGGCCGGAGTTTGCGAAGCTGCACCCGTTCGCGCCCTTGTCCCAGGCGAGGGGGTACCAGCAGTTGTTCTCGGAGCTCGAGGCTTGGTTGTGCGAGGTGACGGGGTTTGCGGGGATTTCGTTGCAGCCCAATGCCGGTTCGCAAGGCGAGTACGCGGGCCTGCTCGTCATCCGGGCCTACCACGAAAGCCGTGGCGAGCCGCATCGGAACGTCTGCCTCATCCCCACCAGCGCGCACGGGACCAACCCGGCGTCGGCCGTCATGGCGGGGTTCAAGGTGGTGCCGGTCGCTTGTGACGCCCAGGGCAACATCGACGTGGCCGACCTCCATGCGAAGGTGGACGCGCACCGGGGCAACCTCGCATGCCTCATGGTCACCTATCCCAGCACGCACGGCGTGTTCGAGGCGTCCATCCGGGACATCGCCGCCGCCGTGCACGACGCCGGCGGGCAGGTGTACATGGACGGCGCCAACATGAACGCCCAGGTCGGCCTCACGTCGCCCGGGGCCATTGGTGCCGACGTGTGCCACCTCAACCTTCACAAGACCTTCTGCATCCCGCACGGCGGCGGCGGGCCCGGCGTGGGCCCCATCGGCGTCGCGGAACACCTCGTGCCGTTCCTGCCCGGCCACCCGGTCGTCAACCTTGGAGGCGAGGATCCCATTGGCGCCATCTCCGCCGCACCCTGGGGCTCGGCCAGCATTTGCACGATCTCATGGATGTACATCGCGATGATGGGCTCGGCGGGACTGACCCGGGCGACCCAGATGGCCATCCTCAACGCCAACTACATCGCGCATCGGCTGGAGTCCTGCTTCCCCACGTTGTACCGGGGCTCCAACGGCCTCGTTGCCCACGAGTGCATCCTGGACCTTCGATCGTTCAAGCACGTGACGGCGGAAGACGTGGCCAAGCGCCTCATGGACTACGGCTTCCACGCCCCCACGCTGAGCTGGCCCGTCGCCGGCACCCTCATGGTCGAGCCCACCGAGTCCGAGCCCCGCGCCGAGCTCGATCGCTTCGTCGAGGCCATGCGCGCCATCCACGAGGAAATCCGCGAGGTGGAGGAAGGGCGCGTGGACGCGCGGAACAATCTCCTGAAGAACGCGCCCCACACGGCCGACGTGGTCTGCGGCGACGCCTGGGAGCGGCCCTACAGCCGGGCACGCGCCGCGTTCCCGGTGGCCGGCTTGCAGGAATTCAAGTTCTGGCCCTCGGTCGCACGCGTGGACAACGTGTTCGGCGACCGCAACCTCGTGTGCTCGTGCGCCGGCATGGAGGCCTACGGCACAACGTCCTGACGCGCGCGCCGGGCACTGGCGGACGATCCCATCGCCCGTCGAAATGCCGTGTCCGTCTCGCGGGCGCGTCGGGTCATCGTCCGCAGCATCGCCCGCCAATGGGCCACGAGAAGACGCGGATGTCGCAACGCATCCTTGGCGTACTTCCGTGTGGCCAAGGATAGGTCGAGGTCGGCCACCACGAGTTCCTCGTCCCGGTTGTTGGCCAAGCCGAGCACGGTGCCATCGGGCGCGACGATCTTGGTGTCGCCCGCCGACCACTTGCCGTTGCCCTGCGGCCCGACGGAGTTGGCGAAGACGTAGAAGACGGCGTTCTCAAAGGCCCGCACCGGGATGCCATCGCGGCCGCCGCGCTTGGCCCGTGACACGGCAAGGTCGTCGAGCCCGGCATTGGGGTGAAAGACGACCTGCGCGCCCGCCATCACGGGCAACCGCACCAGCTCCGGATACCGTCGTTCATGGCAGATGATGGCGGTCGCCGTCACGTCGCCGAGGCGGAACCACGACAGGCCGTCGCCGGGCACGAACCACAGGCGGTCGCGTTCCGTCAGGTGGCACTTGGCGTAGCCGTGCACCAAGCGGCCCGTGCGGTCGAACACCACCAACGCGTTCAGGAGCCTTCGGCCCACGAAGACCGGGCTTCCCGCCAGCACCTGGATCCGATGGCGTGCCGCCATGGCGGCCACGGTCTCCAACGCGCCGTGCACCGCCGACCGATCCAGCGCGGCAAAGTCCACGGCGTAGCCCGTCGTCGCGCACTCGGGAAACAGGAGCGCGTCGGCCCCGGCCGCCGCCGCGCGACCCACCGCGTGTTCCATGCGCGCGAGGTTTCCCTCGATGGTTGGGGCAAACACCATTTGGGCCGCCGCAACACGCAGGCGGCCGAGTGGCCTTGGGATCGTCGCTCGCTTCATGCGGCCAGCATGGCAAGGCCGGCACGGCGTGGAAGCCCGGACAACCCGTGCATCCCGACGTTGCCGGTGACATGGGAGCGGGATGCGGGGAGACGACGGATCCCGCACGGCCAGAGCATGGAGATGCGGCCGGGGACGGCCATCTTTTTCTTCGGAAAGCATATCGAGCATTAAAAAGTTTGCGTAAGTAGGTATAATTTTAAATATACCTTTTTCTTCATAAGGTTTTAATTCGCCGAGGAAATATTCAA
>JBJSZF010000713.1:0-4549 GCA_046090125.1 Verrucomicrobiota bacterium | reverse complement strand
CGGGGAGCGGGGAGCGGGGGCCGGGAAGGCACGAAGTCACGAAGCCACGAAGGGAGAGCGGGTTTTGGAGAGACGTCCCGGGCCTCCGTGGCGGCGCTTGGCCGCGAGACACCCTTCCCAAAGCCCGCGTGGATGGGCCTTGGGATTGCCTTGCATGGGCGCGCGGGGAACACGGACCCGGAACGAGTCCAAGGAGCCGTGCCTTGTGACCCTGGCGTTGGATTCCCCCCTTTTTCCGAGCAACCGCGCTCTGGCAAGCGCCCAGGGAACAAGACGGCCTCCGCATGGGTTCATGGACGCGCCCGCCAAAGACGTCGAGGGGCCCCGGCATGGCCCGTGATGTCCGTGCCGTGTGGCGGAAGGATTTGGAACCGGCGTTGGAACGGTTGCCTGACGGGTTCTCGGGAACGTCGTGGCAGGCTCACCGCTGGGAGCGTGGCCGTCCCCGGCCGCCTCTCCATGCTCCCGCCTTGCGGGACCGGTCCCTTCCACGCATCCCGTCCCATGTCACCGACCACTTCAGGACCCACCGGTTGGCGCGGGTGCAGGGGCAGGGTTCCATTGGAGGGGATGCGTCACGCGCCACGACCGGACGCCCCATGCCGTAGCGCGCACCGGCCGCTCACCGTTTTTGCCGCAGCTTGCCATCGAAGCCCACGAACCATGCCTGGGCCGTCGCACGGTCCTCCGTGAACAGGTACACCATCCGGATGTTTGCGGCCTCGAGCTCGGCCCGTTGTGCGGCCGTCAGCGACGGGTCCAATCCGGGCTCCAGGAGAAACTCCTCGGAGAAGTTGTGGTGGTACGGGTGGTAGGTCTGCGCCGAGGCAGACCGGATCTCGATGGTGTCCCGCGTGAGTCCAGAAAGGGTCGTCCCCACCCAGCCGATGCAGGGCGCGGTGTAGCCGGCCGAAGGCCCCCTCGGGGGCTCCGGCCAATGGAATCGCAGCGTCGCGTGGACTCCCACCGGGGTCTTCAACGCGCGCACCTGCAACAGGCTCGTCGGGCCGACCGCCGGGACCGGCCCGAGCCGCGCCTCGTCCTTGAGCGTGTTGGTGGCTCCCATGAAGTCGAAGGCGGGCTGGGGCACCTTATAATCCGCCCGGGCAACGGCGGTGAGGTCCGACAGCAACACCACGGGCGACGCCGCGCCGGGGATGGACAAGGGCACCTGCAACGCAAGCGTCCATCGGGTGCCGGGAGGGTCGTTCATGAGGAAGGAATCCTCCGTGCCTTCCGGGACGCGCGCGAAGCGAGCGCCGGGCCAGCCCGAGGGGCCGCCGTCCCAGCGCCGGGCGAGCGCGGCCTCGCCGCGGGTCACGACGGCGTCGCGGAGCACGGACCCGAGGAGGTTGCTGGAGGCGACGAGGAGATTGCGGCCGTTGACCTCCCAGGTGGCCTTGAGCCGGTGCATGGAGAACACGTCGCCCCACTCGCCCTGGACGACCGTCCAGCGGACCGGCTCGCCAAAAAGGAGCGGGGTCTGGCTGGCAGGGGGCTTGGGCACCGGGATTTCGCGGACCTGCTTCAACTGCAACCCGCGCAGGGCCGACTTCTTGAACTCGAAGTCGAGCGTGTACGACGACCGCCCGCCGGCCACCGTCCGGTAGGCATCGGCGACGCGGTTGAAGAGCGAGCCGAACGAGCGGTACTCGGCCTCCCAGGCGAGGACGGTGGCCCCCAGGGGCACGCGCGCCGACGACTCCCTCAAGGCCAAGGCCACTTCGGTGCCGTAACGGTAGCCTTCCACCACCTCGGGGCGTCCGCCGGGCGCCGGGTTGGACACGGATTCCGCGCCCTTTTGCGTGACCATGCGCCAGTCCGTCGAGTGCGTGCCTCCGAAGCCGGCGCTCCAGTTCAAGGTGGTCACGCCGTTCGCCAACTCGTCCTCGTCCGGGTACGACTCATGCACGAGCACGCCCATGAAGGCCGAGGCCTCGTCCACGCCGAGGCGACGGCGCTCGAGGAAGGCCCTGTCGTTGTAGAAGCTGGCGTACACGCGCTGGATGGCCCGGAGCACGCCGCGCTCGTCCGGGTCCTGCGGGTCGCAGGCGCACGGGCCTTGGGTGTCCGCGTCGAGGTCGTCCGCGAGGCATCCGCTGTAGCTGTCGTAGAGGCCGGCTCCCGTGAAGTCCTGGGCATCCTCCACGTTGGTGGAGCTGCGGAAGCGCAGCTTCCGTTGCACCGGCAGCCCGCTTTGCTGGAGCAACCCGAACACGGCCGTGCGCAGGGCCGGGCTGAACGCGGCGTCGTTGCGGACGAGGCGGCGCACGGCGGCCAACCGCGCCTGGGCATCCCCCATGTTGGACGGCGGGTAGGTCAGGTCGCCGAGCCGCAAGGCAATCTCCGCCCGCAGCGTGCGCCCGTTCGTCAGCACCTGCGCCATGAAGTCGTCCCAAAGGTCGAACGTCAGCGCGATGGCCGGCGGCGAGTTGAGGGGGAGGGTGCGCCGTAGCAGGCCAAAGTTCGCCGCCTTGCCCCCCACCTTCCGGATGTCGGCAGGCACCAGCGGCGTCGTGTCGAGGGAGTAGAACCCCGCGCGCGCGCCGGGCGGGATGGACAGCACCGGCGCCTTCTTTCGACTGGCCACCTCGGCCCGCAGGGCGTCCGGCACGTCACCCTCCAGCGCCACCAGCTCCACCCGGTCCGGCATCTCCGAGACCCGCAGGACCACCTCGCGCCCCGGCCATGCGCCCCAGGCGCGCCAACGGGCCCTGGCCTCGGCGTCGGCGCTCCATCCGAAGGGCACCTCGAAGGTCCGTGCCAGGATCGCCACGTGCGAGTTGGGCGTCGCGGGGCTGAGGGTGACGATGCCCGCCACCTGCGGCACCTCCGCCGGGACGCCGTCCGTCAGGAGGATGTCCGTTGGCCCCAGCAACCCTGCGGAGTAGGCCGCGGCAATCTCGGCTGCCGGGACGAACACGAGTCGCCCCATGGCCCACCCGGAGGAATAGGCCGCATCGGCCGTCGTCCATCGGTCCACGGACGCCACCTCGACGCCGCGCGACGCCAGCCATGCTTGCTGTTCGCGGGCCAGCGGCTCTTGCTCGAGCGTGGGCAGGTACAGGCAACGCCACCCGGGGGGCGCCTGCACCGCCGCGCGCACCCGGGCCGTCCAGTCTGCAACCTCCTCCCGCGTGAAGGCGTCCTGCCCCACGAACTGGATCCCAAACTCCGTCGGGTTGCCCGCTCCCGGCAACACCACCGCCCCCAGCACTGCCACGCGCCCTTCCCGCCGCAGGGTCATCGCGTCGAACTGGGCCCGGGTTGCCCCGGCGAACTCGGGCAACCGAAGCGCCGCCCAGTCGTAGTGGTAGAGACGCCGGCCGCTGTCCTGGAACCAGACGCGGCCCGGGTCCGACACCCGGAACAGGAACTTCACCCAGCGCACGCCCGGCGAGAGGGAGAACGGGTCCGGCGGCTCGTTGATGAACGGGTCGTCCGGGAGCCGGATGCCGTTCTTGCCGTCGTCCGAGGCCGCGAGCGCGGTGTTGCGGACGCGATAGAAGGCGGCATGGGGGGACGCATCGGACTCGGTGAAGGTCCAGCCCGCATGATGCAAGGCGGCGCGTTCGGTCCACGTGGTCAAGTTGGTGGAGACCTCCAGGCGGTGGACGCGGTTGGTGGCCCCATCGCCGGAGAGACGCACCCAGCCGTTCGTCAGCAACTGGGGCGAGTCCAAGACCGCAGCCCGCGCCAGCATGGACGCGGCGATGCACCAACGGATGCAACCTCGACCCAGCACCCCGACCCAACCCATGACGTTCGTTCTCATGCCGCACTCCCTTCCGCTGAAGGACCCGCTTGCCCTGACGATGTTCGGCTTGAATGGCAAGTCTCCGCGCAGGGGGGCACTCGCGATCCATCGTGCCGCCCCGGCGATGGATGGCCGGTTCCCTGGAGCGTGGGCTGGGCCGACACGGCAGCCCGTTGCCGGACACGGTGGCCTGCGGGTGGATCGGAGGCCGGCCGTTGGATCGGCTGAGGGCGGTCCAGGACGGATGCAGGGACGACACCGTGACCTCGACGAACGCGGCACGGGCCGCGAGCAGCCCGGCGAACCGAGCAAGGAGGCGCTTCATGGCTCGGCGCACTCCATCGCGAGTCCTTGGGCAAAGATCATTCTTCCGGGCCTGTCCTCCCGGCGGGCCATGCCCAGCGGGTTTACCTTGTTGGCGGCACGCGCGGCGTCCGGCATCGTCCGGCCGATGGCGGAGCGACCTGTTGAGACCTTGAACCGGCCGGACGTGGTGTTGGAGAAGACGCTGCGGCCGGGGTTGTTTGCGGACTTCACGGGCCAACCCAAGGTGAAGGAGCGGCTGGAGATCGCCGTGGCGGCGGCGCGCCAGCGCGGGGAGGCCCTCGACCATGTCCTGCTCAGCGGCCCGCCCGGCCTCGGCAAGACGACGTTGGCCAACATCCTGGCGAAGGCCATGGACGCCCAGATGCGCGCCACCAGCGGCCCCACCATCGAGAAGGCCTCCGACCTCGCCGGGCTCCTCACCAACCTCGAGGCCGGGGACATCCTCTTCATCGACGAAATCCACCG
>JBJSZF010000712.1:0-4937 GCA_046090125.1 Verrucomicrobiota bacterium | reverse complement strand
GCCCGTTGGCGCGACGTCCAGCTCCATCGTTTCCCGGGCTGGGCCAACGGCCCCGAGATCGAGTCCCGGCGCGAGGCCGAGCTCAAGCGCCTCGACGCCGCCATCGCCGAGGCCGAGGGCAAGATCGCCGACCTCAACAAGCCCCAGACCCACCGCTTCGTCATCCGCCCCGCCAAGCCCTGACCCGCGCCCGCGTCCCGCCGGCGCTGCCCTCGCAGGCCGGCGGGAAGGGACCCCGCTCCGGCCTCACGCCGCTTGCCGGAACAGCGGTCGGCCTACTCGACCCGTATCGCCCGCTGGATGCGTACCGGCGACTTCAACAACTGCCCGTCCGCCTCCATCGCGTGGATGCGCCGGACCAGTTCCATCCCCTTCACCACGCGCCCAAACGCCGCGAACCCCTGCCCGTCCGGGTTGCGTTTCCCTCCGAAGTCCAGCTCCGGCTGGTCGCCCACGCAGATGAAGAAATGATGCGTGGCCGTGTCGGGTCCCTCGCGCGCCATCGACAACTTCCCGTCTCGAGGCCGCAGGCCCGTGTCTCGCGTGCGCTCCAGCCGGACGGGCGGGAAGGCCTCGCCCTCGCGCTTGGGATGGGCCTGGGCCTGGATGACCGCGATGCGGACGTCGTTCGTGGGCTGGTTGTCGGCGCGCACCGTCCGGAAGAACAGGCCGTCGCTGTAGAACCCCTCGTGGACGTACCGCACGAAGTTGGAGGACGTCAACGGCGCCCGCGACGCGTCCAGTTCCACATCGATGTCCCCCAGCGCCGTCTGGATGGACACCCGCGGCCGTTCCCCAACGGGCTCGGGACGCCACGTGAAGCGCGGCAGGCGGGCCGGGTCCCACCCTTCCAGGTGCGCCCTCCCAGCCTCGGGCCGGTCCGATGGCTTCGTGTAGCGCCACGGCCCATCGCCATACACCTCGCGACACAGCGCCGCCACGGCCGGGTCGTAGGCCAGCAACTCCACACGCGTGTCCACGTGGTTGTGCAACGAGTCGTTCGACCGGTTGTTGTCGAACCACGACTGCGTCGCCTCCGCCCAGTACTCGTGATGGTTCACCGCCGCGTAGGTTCCCTTCCACAAGCCCGCGTTCGTCGCGCCCCGGAACGCCTCGCGCAGCCGCCCCTCGAACGTCGGGTCCAACGCGTTGATCCCCGTCTCATGGATCGCATGGGCAAACTCATGGACCAGGATGTTCTCCGTGGCGTAGGGGTCGCCCGGGTGCCCCAGCAGGTTCTCCTCACCGCAGCTCACGGCCGGCACCTCCGGCGTTGCCCCAAGGCCCCGCGCGCGCCGATCCCAGTAAACCTTCGGCTGCAACCCCGCGTGCTCCGGCACGTCCGTCGTGAACTCATTCCAGGCCATCACCACGAGCCGGACCTTGTTCGATGCCATCGCGTCCAGGAGGCCCGGCCGATGCGACACCATCTGCCCGACGATCCACGCCGCCTCGCGCAACGCCGGGCGCGAGACGTTCGTGGAGCCCACGATCGGAAATCTTCCCAACATCAACGCCTGCGCATGACGCGGCGACAACCCCAGCCGCGCCCGCACCTCGCCCGGGACTGGTCCCGGCTCCGGCACCGCCCCGCGCGCGCCCACCCACATCATCGCCAGCCAGGCCAGCCCCGCCCAGCGCGCCCAAGCCCTCCAAAACCCAGCGCAACAGATCCCCGAACCTCCATGCCCCGGTTGCATGTCCACAGCCTAAACACCCGCCCCCGTCGCCGTCGCGCCCGAACCCGCAGGGCCGAATCCCGGAACCTTAGCCGGACCGATTCCTTTGGGAGGGAAGTGATTGCGAAGCAGATGCTTGCGCAAGCCGAGGAGTGAGCGAGGCGCGGGCCGATGCGAGGCCCGTAACGAGCGAAGGACGCAGGAGTTGCGGAAGCAGATCGAGCAAGCACGATCGATCCAACTGAATCGGTCCGGCTTAGCGTGAACGAAGGATGAAGAACCGCTGCGCCTCCCCAGCCGCAGGTGCGTTCGTGAAAGCGAAGTCACCGTTCGCATCAAAGTAGTTCGTGGACCACGGGATCCAGTTCGCGAGGTCGCGGGCCAACGTCGGGGACGACAGGATCTGCAACACCCCATTGGGACGCCCACCCGAGCCGCTCACCACCAGTCCACCCCCACGCAGCGACACGTTCCGGAACATGGGCCTCGCGACATTGTGCACCGCGTCGATGCGCGTCCCCGGTGTCACGATCACCCAGTTGGCCGCGACATCCACGAAGCCGTGGCCTCCCGTGGCCCCGCTACTGTAAAGCCACGGATCCATGGACTGTGGCTCCGAGGAATACGAGCCCCCGTAGCCACCACGGGCCTCCAGCGTGGCATCCAGAAGCTCCAGTGTTCCGGCACGAAGCTCGATGTTGCCGCCCGAACCGCCGCCCCCGGGCCCCATGCTGTCCGACAATCCATTGCCGTAGCCCGACACCGCATGGCCGCCGTTGGCGACGATGGTGCCGCCCTTGATCGTGATGCGCCCTGGGGTGGACACCTGCAAGGCCCCGCCGCTTGCACCACCGCGGCCTCCAGCCATGGCAACGGGGTTTCCCAAGCCATCCAAGAAAACCACGCCACTGCCGCCGCCCCCACCTGATCCACCCCCACCCGCCACACCGGGCACCAACGCGGGCCGGGCCATCGCCGCACCCCCTGCTCCGGGCAAGGGACCTGTCCGGTTCGTGGCCATCCGGCCCGCCGTTGCCATCCCTCCGCCGCCCCCCGCATTGCCCATCCATGGATGCAACACCCCCATTTCCACAGGCGGGCCCGGCAATCCCCCAGACGGGCCCCCGCCCGCGAAAGCCGTGACTCCCCCATCCACCCAACCTCCCTCCCCACCACCCGGACCCGGTCCATCCTCCGGGTAATAGTCCCTCCCACTGACACTGATGGTGCCCTCGATCAGGATGTCACCCGTCGCCGCAAGGAAGACGGGGGTGTTCAACCCGTTCCTGGCAAAGTTCACGGAGGTTCCCGGCTTGATGTGGATCGTCGTGAAGTGGAAGACGCCATCCGGCGCCGTGCTCGCCATGTCCAACGTGTGCAGGAATACCGTCGTGAACTCCCCGTCGCTGCCGTCGGACACCACCCCGGCGTTCTGGGCCGCGCCAAGCCAAGGCAGCAAGCAGCCAAGGGTCGTTGTCGTCGTGGCGATGGCACGCAGGATGCGCGCGGGTTTCCGGATGCGTTTCATGGACGGGATGGCTGGAGGGTCGATGACATGGAGGCCGGGATCTCGGTAATGTCCCTCGCGGAGGGAGCAACAAGGTTCCTCCAAGTCCACGCGCCCCTTCCCATGCGTGATCGTGACTCCATTCGCGACGCCCCATGCCGTCAAGGCTATTGCTGCATCATCCGAGCCCTCGCGCCCTACGCCAACGCCCGTCTCAGCATCTCCCGCATCTCCTCCTGCGTGGCCCCCATCTTCCCGGCGTTCGCAATCAACGGCCCCAGCTCGCACCCGTGCCGATGCCGTCGCGCGCCGTCCAGCAGGTCCGCCAGGTCGAACGGGCGAATCGTCTCCCGCACCCGCTCCCGAAGCCCCGCCGCGTTCCCCGGGATCGCCGCCTCCATCGCCCCACGCATCCCCGCCGCAAACACGGGCTCGCCCCGCAACAAGAACCCCTGAGCCTTCCCAGCCTTGCCCAGCCGCCGCGCCGTCTCCGACCAAATCGCCGCCGTGAAGTACATCAACAGCAGCTCCCGGAACACGTCGAAGTCCGGCATCGCCCGATACAACGCCCCCACCAATCCAAACGCCGCATCCACGTCCGCCAACGTCTCTTCACCCATCCACCCAAGCTCCAGCTCCCCGCCCCGTTCCAGCGCCTCCCCGATCCGCAGCACCCCCAGCAACGTCAGCGGAAACCCCATCGACAACAGCGGGTCCACGAACCCCGCCGCAATCGGCAGCATCAACCAACCCGGCCCCGCCGCCCGGTCCGTCCGAAACGACACCCTGGGCAGCCGCGTCATCGGCCGCACCGCGCGCGCCCCCGCAAAGCATCGCTCCACCTCCGGGCATCGCCGCAGCCAGGCATCCCATTCCGCCTCCGCGCTCGCCTCCATCCCCCGCCCGGCACGCCGCGCAAGCCCCGCGCTTGTGACCCCGTTGTTGAATCGAAGCACCCAACCCCAGCCATCCCCGAACACGTGGTGCAACGCCGCGTCGTCCGGCGAGAACGGAATCTCGCCCACAGGCGGACACACCGACTCCCACCGCTCAACCCCCGTGAAGTGCCCGTACACCGCCTCCGTCGCCGGATAGCCCGGGGGTTGTACCTCCCCCAACCCCAGCGCCCGATGCAAGTAGCCCCGCGGCCCCGTCGCGTCGAAGAGCCATCGTGCCCGGGCACGCACGGTTCCCGACGACCCGTGCCCCTCCAATCGCACCCCGGCCGGGCCAAACTCCGGCGGCCCCAGAACCGTCCCCTCCAACGCCTCCACCCCCAACGCCGCCGCCTCACGAAACAAGAAGGCATCGAAGTCTGGCCGATACCAATGCGTGTCCGCGACGGCGTCGGACGGGCTCGCCGCGACCAACAGCTCCCGGGACCGCGCGTCGTCGTGCGCCCACGAGATCCCACCGTCGCCATGGTGGTAAAACGAGAAGCCCCGCTTCAGGCCACAGCCAATCTCCGGGTATGCCGCCTGCCACGCGCCCCACTTGCACAACGGCAGCAGCCGCGGCAGGTCGTAGCGCACCGCAATCTCCTCCAACAACAGATTGGCCAGCGGCGTCGAGGATTCCCCAATCACAAACCGCGGGTGCCGCTCGCGCTCGACCAACAGCACCGACTTGCCCAGCCGCCGCGCCACCATCGCCAGCAACGACCCCGCAAAGCCGCCCCCAACAATCGCCACGTCGAAGTCGTGCCACGCCACGGGTGCCTTCCTGCCCCACCGCCAAGCCGCAAGGCAAGA
>JBJSZF010000711.1:0-7252 GCA_046090125.1 Verrucomicrobiota bacterium | reverse complement strand
CGGCCTCGGGGAACTCCTGGAGCGCCTTCACGAGGTCCACGGTGAAGCGCGCGGCGCTGCCGCCGTCGATGATGCGGTGGTCGTAGCTGACGGTGATGGGCATCATGGGACGGGCCTCGATGCCCTTGGGGGTGACGATGGCCTTCTGGCTGGTTTTTCCGATGCCGAGGATGGCGGCTTCCGGCTTGTTGATGATCGGCGTGAAGTGGCCGCCCCCGATGGCTCCTTGGTTCGAAATGGTGAAGGTGCCGCCCTTCATGTCGTCGGCCCCCAGCTTGCGTTCGCGTGCCTTCTCGGCAATGGCGGCCAGCTCTCGGGCGATTTCGAGGAGGGATTTCTTGTCGGCGTTGCGCAGGACCGGGACGAGCAGGCCGGCGTCCGTGTCCACGGCGATTCCGATGTGGTAGTAGTGCTTGAGGACGAGGGTTTCGGCGACCTCGTTGAGGGAGCTGTTGAAGCGGGGATGGCGTTGGAGGGCGGCCACGAGTGCCCGGATGATGAACGGGGTGGGAGTGAGCTTCACGCCCGCCTTCTCGTAGGAGGCCTTGTGGGTGGCACGAAGGGCCTCGATGCGCGACATGTCCACCTCGTCGAACTGCGTGACGTGCGGGAGCGAGACCTTGTTCTCGACCATCCGCGACGCGATGACCTTGCGGAGCAGGCTGAGGGGCTCGCTGGTGACGGGCCCGAACTGGGCAAAGTCCACGTTGACGGGCTCGAAGACGAGGCCCTTGGGCTCGTCCGCATAGCGGCCGGCACGCGCGACGCGTTTTTCGAGGCGGACGATATAGCGCCCGAGATCCTCAATGGAGACGCGGCCACCGGGCCCGGAGCCGCGAACGCGGGCCAGCTTGAGGCCCAGGTCGCGCGCGACCTTGCGGACGTAGGGCGAGGCGGCGGGCTCAGGACCGGAGCCCCCGTCGTCTGGATCGCCGGCCGGGTCGTCATCGACGTCGTCGAGCAGGGCGGGGGCGGTCGTGCGGGCCGAGGCAGGCTTGGCGGCGCTTGGGGCGGATGAGCCGGTGGCGGGGGCCGAGCCCGGCGAACCCGCGAGGGTCATGATGACGGTGCCGGGGCCGATCTTCTGGCCTTCCTTCACCCTGATTTCGCCGACGGTGCCGGCGACGGGCGCTGGCACGGGGGCCACCGCCTTCTCGCTTTCGAGCTCAAGGATGGTCTGGCCGGCCGTGATCACGTCGCCGGGCTTGACGAGGATGCTGACGACGGCGCCCTCGCCGCCCTCGCCGATCTTGGGGAGTTGAACGTCCATAGCAAAAAGACGCGCGAATCTGCGGCCGTGGAAGTTTTCGGGAAAGGGTTTTCTCGGGGAGAGAAACCGCCGGCGCTTGTGCAAACACGGTTGCTTGGCGGTGCCTCGGCATGGGAGAAGGCCGAGCCGGGTCGGACGGATCCGGGCTAGGTGCGGTGGCCCTGCTGGGCGGGGATGCTGGGCGTGCGGGTGGCAGAGTGGATGGCCAGCAACTGCACCGCGAGGACGGCCGAGGACGCCCAGCCGTCGAAGACCTTGGACGTCCCCCACAGGGCGGCGGACGTGCCGGTGCCCTTGATGACCAAGGGCCCCAGCAACTTGATGCCGAGGACCCATCCGCCATGGACGCCCATGGAAAGCGCGAGCGACCCCGTGCGCTCCCGTGCCAGCGCGAGCATCCACCCCACGGCGAAAAGGTTGAGCAGCCCGGGCATGAGCGACGAGGCCTCCCACAACCCATGCGTCATGCGCCCCAGCGTCCAAAGGCCCGTGAACACGCCCACCACCTCCGGCTGGGGTGGCCGGTCGAAAAAGTGAACCACGGCGTACAAGAGGCTGGTGATGGACGCGACCTGCGGAAACGACAGCGACCGCCGAAGCGCGCCGTGGATCAAGCCCCGGAACAACCATTCCTCCAGGACGGCGACCCCGGCGGCGGTGGCGAGGGCCGACGCGGCGCGGCGAGCCATCCACCCCGGCGGCAGCCCCACGGCGACGCTGGCATCTTCCACTAGCATGGGCGCGAGGACGACGATGAGGCAGGACGCCAACCCGCCCGCCGTTCCCAGCAGGATGGGACGGCACCACGGGCCGTGCCACCCGTGGCGCGTCTTCCCGTGCAGTCCCAAGGACCTCAACAAGGGCCACAACCCGACGAGGGCCAGCGCCAGGAGGCACCGATTGACGTATCGGTGGAACGGCTGCTGGGCCAGGCCCTCCAGGCGAGGCCATGCGCCGGCGAGGGCCTGCATGGACTTCCAAGCCCATGGAGCCAGCAAGGCCCCGCCCACGAAGACGAAGCCCAGGTACAATGATAGGAGGCGCAGCTCGCGCATGAAGCGATGAGGCTACCGAAAGCACCCGGAGGACTCCAACGCCGTTCCCCCGGCTCGTTGCGCAGCCGTTGCAACCCGAAGTTGTCGGTGTTCCGAAGCACGTCGGGGCCGACCCAAGGCCGGGAGCGCGACCGTCCCCGGCCGCATCCCCACGCCCCCGCCTGGCGGGACGGGTCCGCTCCCCGCATCCCACTCCCATGGCACCGACAACCCCGGGATGCACGGTGGTGCGGCGCCCTTCACATCCACCGCGGGTGATCCGCGCCGGCGTCGCCGACGCCGCGTGTCAGCAGGCGTGGCCTCGAACCATCGGAACCCATGATCCAGAGGCCGGGTGACTCGCCCGTCCGGGCCCGGCAGAAGGCCATCCAGAGTCCGTCTGGAGACGGCGTGCAGCGAAAGTCCCATGCCACGGGGTCCGTGGCCCCCAGCACCTCCGTTTTGCCCGTCGTCGGGTCCAGTGCACACGCCTGCGTGCCGCCCATCGCTCCCTCCGGCTGGAAGTCGCGGTTGAAGTGGTCCGTGTCCGGCCGGTCCGGGCGATATCGCCACGGGACGCGCGACCCCGGGAGCCTTTGTGGAAACAGGACCCGGCCGTCGCGCGTCCAAGCCACCACGTTGCTGCCGCCGCCATGACGGGTCGCGGGGCCGTAGGTTGCCGCGAACCACATGGCCTGCCCGCTTGTCGCCACCCTGTGCCCGGTTCCATCGGCGCGGGCCGTGCACACGTCGGACCAATCATGCCCCGGGTCGGACTTTTCGAGGCAATCCTGGTAAGCCAGCCACCGGCCGTCGGGGGACCAAGCGGGCCCGAAGTACAAGTGGCCGGCCTCGCCCGCGACCCGTACCCGCGCGCCTCCCCAGACGTCGCTCGTCCAGATCTCGTACCCGCGCGGCCCGGCGAGGTGAAACGCCACCCGCTGCCCATCTGGGCTCAGGCTGAACCCGTAGGGCAGCCCCTCGTCGTTGCGCGTGAACGGGCGCGCATCGGACCCGTCGAGGTTCATGTTCACGATGTGCCCGGGGCGTTCCGGGATCACCTGCATCAGGAGGCGGCCGCCGCCGAGGATCAACTGCGGCGTCTGGAACGGCGCGATCCGTTCGCGCGTGGCGAGTTCCACGAGCGAGCCGTCATCGACGTCATGGACCCAGACGTGCGTCGGCGTCTGGTGGTAGTACTGGTCGAAGGGCCGCCCGGGCCCATCCCGCCGCGCCTCCATGCTCAGCAGCAGCAACCGTCCGTCGGGCAGCGTGCCGCAGGGCTGCCAGGTCACCTGCTGGGGCGCGTGGACTTCAAGGGGGCGTTCGCCCGAGCCATCCAATCCGATGACGAACGTCTTGCCCGCCGACGTGAACAACAGCCGGGGCGTGCGTCGGTCGGACGCCCCGCTGGACGTCGAGGCGCAGCCTGCGATGGAGGCCGCCAGTGCTGGGGTTGCGACGAGGAAGGACCGGCGCGTCCACGGGGAAGCGTCGCTGAACCCGTGGATGCCCGATGCTGAAAAACGTCTCGTGTCCATGTCCCGAGGTTAGGGGCAGCCGCGATCGGGCTGGCCAGCCTTTCCTTGGCCTCGATCCCGAGGTTCCGCCACGCGACGGCGTGTCATGGGGCGCGGGACACGCCCCGGCGAAGGCAACCCCAGGGCGGGAAAGCAAAAGGGCCGGGACGTCCAGGACGCCCCGGCCCCAAGGGCTCATGTTCGCCATCGGGCTACTGCCTCAGGCGGAAGAGCTGGGCGGCGGCGGACGGCGCGACCGTGGCGGCGTTGCCCGTGACGCCGGGCACGACGGACCAAGGCCCCGAGATCGCAGGGGCGGACTCCAGCGTGTAGCCCGTCGAGCCTGCCGGCCAGGACACCACGACGTTCGAGCCCTCGCGGCCGATGGACAGCGCGGGAGCGGCGGGCGGCGCCGTCGGAGCCATGGGCGAGGCGAAGTCCACCCAGGCGAAGTAGAAGTCGGTGTCGCGTGTCGGGAACACGTCGTACCCGGACGCGCCGGCCTCCGCATGGCGGGCCTCCACCACGAACTTGCCGTTGATGTATTCCCACGCCAGCACGCCGTCGTCGGCCACCATGGGTTGGCCGGCCAGCGCGCCGCAGTTCTGGAGGATTAACATGCCGTCCTTGTCGGTCTTGCCGGGGATGGCGATCTCGTAGCGCCCGGCGGAGGCGCGGGTGACGGTGAAGTTGCCGGCGCCGGCCGCCTTGCTGCCGTTGGCGTTCACCTTGCCGCCCACAAGCTGGTGGGCGGAGTAGGGAACATAGAGGAATGCGAAGTCGGACTGGCCCTCGTTCGCGTACGCCGTGGGGCTGGGGTTCTCGTCATCGACACGGATGGAGACGCTCCAGCCCGTGTTGTCACCCGACGGCGTGGCGGTGATGAACGAGCCGCGGTTGTCCGTCGAGTCGTCGGTGGAGATGGTGAAGAGCATGCCGTCGGCGGGCGTGGCGCCGGGGATGGTGACCGTGGCCTGGCCGCCGAAGGCCCCCGTGCCGTCGTCGGTCCACTGGACGACGTCCTGCGCGGAGAACTTGGAGGTGAGGGGCGAGGTGAGCGCCGCGCTGTGCGTGGCATGGGCGCGCCAGACGCCGTTGGCGGAGCCGTTCGGGGCCGCGACGTAGCCGGCCTTCCATCCCGCCGCGTAGGGGAACCATGCGAGCGACACGTTGATGTTGGCCTCCCGCAGCGCCGCGGGGCTCGCACCGTTGGGGAGGAACTCGGCCGTCTCGCCCAGCTTCACGAACGAGAAGTAGTAGTCCATGTTGCGAAAGATGCCCGTCTCCGTGCTGAACCCCTTGCGGGACGCGCCCTCGAAGGTGGGGCAGAAGACAAACCCGTGGAACGCCGGCGCGCCGTCGTTCCACTGCTGTTGCAGCTTGCGGACCGACCCGAGGACGATGCCATCCCGGGGCGACGGGGCCCAGGCCTGCGCGGGGGCGGCGGCGGGGTCCGTGACGGCGCGGTTGTAGGTGGGGCCGTAGGGACCCGTGTTGACGAGGGCGGCGACGGCGTCGCGCGGGCCGATGTCGAAGTCGAGGTCGCCTTGGTTGTAGCCCGGCGCGGACCAGGGGATGGGGCCCTGGCCATCGACGGAGAGGATGTACTCGTTCTTGTTGTCGCCGTTATAGACGATGGGGTTCCCATTCGGGCCCTTGCCGTCGGCGGGGACCTCGATCTTCCAGTTCACGCCGGTGGCGGTGCGGTTGGGGTAGGTGCCCGGGCCGCGGTCGCCGGCGGGCTCGCCGTTGACGGTCACTGGGGGGGGCACCGGGGTGTTGCCGAAGCCCTTGTAGGTGGCCTTGGTGCGCAGGCTGGGGTCCTCGCTTTCGCTGACGTGGTTCACCGTGCTCAATCCAATGAGGACGGTGCTGGGGAACTCGGCGGGATCCACGGTGACCTCGGAGAGCACGTTCCATGCATTGGGCTGATTGGCGTAGAACGTGGTGAAGTGGTTGCCCACGCGTCGCATCCGGAGCCAGACGTTCGGGACCTCGGCCGTGCCGCCCGCGCTGGTGTTGCCCGTCGGTCGGTCCGGCATGTCGTCCGTGCCTTGGTCGGCCTTGGGACGGTAAATGGTTTCGATGGCGTTCTTGGAAGGCACGGGAAGTGCGGAGACCTGAACGTTGGGCGAGCCCGGCGTGGTGTTGGCACGGGCCATCAGGCATGCCTTGGCGGAGTCCTGGGCGCCGGGGTCCTGGATTACGAGGTCCACGACCTGGACCATGACGTCGAAGTCGCCGGTGCGGGGCTCATAGGCGTACGTGAAGGAATCTTGGCTGTCCCACGTGTCGTTTCCGCCGGCCGTGATGGTGAACGACCCGTCCGCGTTGTTGGATCGGGTGCCAACGACGGGGTTGTTGATGTCGATGAGCGTCAGCTCCGCCCGGGCGAGGCTCAGCGAGCCGAGGCCCGCGAGGCCCGCCAGCGCGAGCGCGATGTTGCGATGGTTTGCGTGCATGTCCCGAGATCGTCTCCACAACCGGGCCGTGTGCGCAACAGCCCACACCATAAGTTTCCGTGATTTCACGGCGCCGCCACGAAAGGCGGAACGCTGGATTGCGGGCATTGGCACCCGCTTGCCATGCCCGGTCAGGGCGATGGTCCTTGGAGCGTCCACCGCACCGCCGATTCGTTGGGACGCGTCGTGAGGCAGGACGCCGCTACGGGGCGTCCCGATCCTCGGCCAGCAAGGCGTCCACCACGCGCTCGATGACTCGGTCCCCCCGTGCGCCCTGCCAGTTCAGCTCGCCCACCCATGCGTGGCGCACGTAGCCGCGCCGGTCCACGACATAGACGGTGGGCCACACGGAGTTGCCCCAGGCGCGCCACGCCTCGGACTGGAGGTCCAGCAACACGGGGAACTCGAACCCGCTGCCCCGGGCAGCCTCTGCGATGCGACGCGGGTCGCGCTCCGCCTCCGTCTCGGGGGTTTGGATGCCGACGATTTCGACGCCCTTCTCGCGGAGCGAGCGTTGCCAGCGGTTGTAGGTGGCGAAGTTGGCGTGGCAGTTGTGGCACTGGAACGCGTAGAAGTGAACGAGGACCACCTGGCCCAGCAGCGACGACATGCGGGCCTTCTTGCCATCGAGCCACGCGGCCCCGGCGGGAAACTCCGGCGCCATGGGCTGGATACGCTGGAACTTGCTGGTGTCCCGTTTCGTCCCCAGGGCCTCGCGCCAGCGGGTCGATTGATCGGGCGACAGGATGCGCAGCGCGGAGGCGTCCTCGGCCTTGCGGAGGCGCTGCCATCCGTCCATGAGGGCGGGGTCGGGCTTGCCGGTTTTGAGGTCGAGGGAGAAGAGTTTGTATTGGGCGGCGACGTAGAGGCGTGACTTTTTGCCGTCGGTCCAGTGCATGAGGCCGCGGTTGCGCTGTTTGTTTTTGACGGGGCGGCCTTCGTAGGGGTCGAAGCTCCAGATTTCAC
>JBJSZF010000710.1:0-1846 GCA_046090125.1 Verrucomicrobiota bacterium | reverse complement strand
GGCCTTCCAAAGCCACGGCCGCGCCCCGGCGGACGGCGCGGCCTTGGCCGCTGATTCCGCCGCCAGCAAGGCCGACGCCATGCACCACACGAGCCCGGCTTGAAGGAGGAATGCGCGCATACGGAAGTCCACGTGAGCGTGCCATCGCATTCCCAACCTTGCAGCCATTTTGTCCGGGGCGGCCCCGTCCTCGACCCGCTGGCCCGAAAAGGGGCCGCGTGCCCCGCGCGCCGCGCCGCCATGGCGTTCCCGTCCGTCGTTCTGGGCACCCGAGCCACGCGGCCGGGCCGGGCCTTCGGTGGCCAAAGCCTCGCGAACTGAATCCTTTTCGTTGGGACGGGCACCGGCGTACGCTCTCGACGTGTTCCCGTCACCCCGCGCGCTCCCCTTGCTCGCCGCCCTTGCCGCTCCGCTGGCCCTCGCCGCCGCCGTCGTCGGCACGCCCCTGGGCTGGGGAGCCTTCTCCAATGGCGACACCCCGCCCTCCGCCACCAACCTCGTCACCATCCAGGCGTCCGGCCAAGGCGTCGCCGGGCTGCGCGAGGATGGCACGGTGCTGACGTGGCCCGGCACCCCAACGCCCCCGCCCGGATTGAGCAACGTCGTCGAGTTGCTCGCGGGCGAGTACCTCTTCGCCGCCCGCAAGGCCGACGGCACCGTCGTCGTCTGGGGCGGGGACGGGCACGTCGCGGCCGACATCTTCCGCAACCCACCGCCCACCCTCACCAACACCATCGCCCTTGCGGCGGGCTCCGATCACCTCGTCGCATGGACCCCGACGGGCGAGTTCGTGGCATGGGGGGCGAACTACCTCGGCGCGCTCGCCGTTCCCGGGCCGGCCCAACGCATCCGCGCCCTCGACGCGGGGCAGCAGTTCACCGTGTTCCTCGACGAGTCCGGGCGCCTGCGTGGCTGGGGCACCGACACCCTCGGCTGCCTGGCGTTCCCGGTGGGGTTCACCGACGGCGTCCAGGTCTCCGCCAGCCACTTCAACCACGCCTTGGCCCTCCGGTCCGACGGGCGCGTTTTCGCATGGGGCAACAACAGCCATGGCCAGGTCGCGCCCATCGGGACCACCTTCGCCAACTTCGTCCAGGTCGCGGCCGGCAGGCTCCACTCGGCCGCCCTGCGCGCCGATGGCTCCGTCCATGTCTGGGGCGGACGCGGCACGCGCGCCGCCGAACCCGCGCCGGCCGGCGTCCGGTTCAGCTTCATCACCGCCTCCGAGGCCACCATCGGCCTCACGCGCGCCCCGGTGCCCATCGCCCCATCGAAGAGCGTCCGGGTCTTCGCCGGGCGCCGGGTCACCCTCGAGCGACCCGTCATCGGGTCCGAGCCCTGGACCCTCCAATGGCTGCGCAACAACGAGCCGATCCCCGGCGCCACCAACGCCACCCTCACGCTGGCCAACCCCCAAAACGAGAACGTCGGCCTCTACACCGTCGCTGCCGCCAATGCCTTCGGCACCAACACCAGCCTCGCCCTCGAATTCAGCATCGATGCCAGCGCGCCCTTCATGGAGGTCCAGCCCTCGCACGTCGCCGTTCCCCCCGGCCAGTCCGCCCGCCTCGTCGCACGCGCCGTCGGCACCGACCCCATCGCGTACCAGTGGTTCCATCGCGGCCAACCGCTTCCCGGCGAAACCGGGCCCACGCTCGATCTCCCCAATGCCACCGCGTCCAACGACGGCCCCTACTACGTCGTCGCCACCAACGAGAACGGATCCGCCACCTCCGAGGTCGCGTTCCTCTCCACCGGCCAGCCCATCCTGACCGTCGAGCCCTCCCACGCCGTCGCCTTGCCCGGACGGCCGGTGCGGTTGTCCGCGGCCATCACCACGCCCGAG
>JBJSZF010000709.1:0-14713 GCA_046090125.1 Verrucomicrobiota bacterium | reverse complement strand
CCGTGCTCGCGCCAGTAATCGCCCGTTGCCCACTTCGCGCGCAGCAACTCGGCGGCGGAATGGGTAGGCGTGGGGAAAAACCACTTGGCGTCCACGTCGGCCCTGAAACCCACGAAAAACACCCTGTGGCGTCGTTGTGGCACGCCGTAGTCGGCGGCATCCGCGAGGTGAAGGCTCACCTGATAGGTGAGGCCGTCGAGGCGTTGGCGGGAGGTATGATGCTTCTGGAGGCGTTGCAGGTTGGCGTCCCACGCGACGTTCGCAGACACCGGAAACTCCGGGTACATGAGCTGCAACCGGACGAACTCCACATAGGCGCTGAAGGCGTCCCGAAGCAGGCCCCGGACGTTCTCGAAGAGAAACGCCTTGGGGCGCAAGTCCCGGACGGCACGGACCGCCTGTGGAAACATGTCCCGGGTATCATCGTAGCCGCGCGCCTTCCCGCCGATGGAGAAGGGCTGGCAAGGCGGCCCGCCGGCGACCATGTCCACTTCTCCGAACGAACGAAAATCGATGTCGCGCACGTCCGTCTCGATCACCTGCCAGCGGGGGCGATTGCGTCGCAGCGTGGCGCATGCGTCCCGGTTACGTTCCACCAAGGCAACAGGATCGAAGCCCGCCGCTTCCAAGCCGAGTGCAAGCCCTCCCGCGCCCGAGAATAGTTCGATGGAACGCATCGTTCGGATTTCGTACGTCAACCCTTCACTGGTTTACGAGCGGTCCTACCCCTGGGGCAAGACATCGTTTCCTCGATGCGTCCAAGCGCGACATCCCGTGAACGTCGCGGATCGCCCAACGTCGGAAGCGCGGCCGTCCTCGGCCGCACGCCCCATCGCGGCATCATCCCGCAACGTTGTCATGCACGGGGCTTCACCCTGCACGCATTGGCGGCTGGCCATTGCGAAGAGGGGGAAGATAGCCTGCTTGAGGAAAGCAAAGGCGGCACGAGGCATGAGCAACGAAGGAACTGGGAAGGCGACGGCCTTGGAATGGCGAGCCATGGCGGTGCGGTCGGTGATGTGCCTCCTGTTTTCGCTGGGGGGCTGGGCGTTGCACGGTCGTTGGCACGAGGCTTCCACGGCGGCGTTCATGCTGGCGTTCTTGTTTGGGGGCTGGGACCTGACGCGCCAGGCGTGGGTGGACCTGCGGCACCTGCAGTTCGACACCCATTTCCTCATGATGCTGGTGGTGCCGGGCTCGGTGGCCGTGGGGGCATGGGGCGAGGGGGCGTTGTTGTTGGTGTTGTTCTCGGCGTCGAGCGCGATGGAGTCCTATGCGTTGGGACGGACGCGGCGTGAGATCGACGCGTTGCTGCGCCGGGCCCCGCGGACGGCGCGGCGGTTGGTGGATGGAAAGGAGGCCCTGGTGCCGGTGGAGAGCCTGTTGCCCGGGGACACCGTGCGGGTGACGGCGAACGAGCAGGTGCCGGTGGACCTCGTGGTGACGTCAGGCACCAGCGCGTGCGACGAGTCGTCGCTGACGGGGGAGTCGGTGCCCGTGGACAAGGGTCCCGGGAAGACGGCGTCGGGCGGCACGTTGAACCTGTGGGGCGTGTTGGAAGGGCGTGTGTTGCGCCCGGCCTCGGAGAGCGCGTTGCAACGGATCATTCGGTTGATTGAGTCGGCGCAACGCCAGAAGGCGCCGGTGCAACGGTTCACGGATCGTTTTGGGACGGGTTACACGGTGACGGTGTTGGCGGCGTGCGCGGCGGTGTTCCTGCACGCATGGCTGCGCATGGGTGCCCCGCTGTTCCTGGCGTCGGGGGACCAGCCCAGCGCGTTCTACCGGGCGATGACGTTGCTGGTGGTGTTGTCGCCGTGCGCGCTCGTGTTGTCGGTGCCGTCGGCCATTTTGTCGGCGATTGCCCATGGGGCGCGGCACGGGATCTTGTTTCGGGGGGGTGCGGCCGTGGAAAACCTGGCGCGGGTGGGCTGGGTAACGTTGGACAAGACGGGGACGCTGACGGTGGGGGAGTTGAAGGTCGCGGGCTTTGAGTTGGTGAAGGGGGATGGGCCGACGCTGGAGGGAGTCGCGCGGGCGTTGGCAACGGTGTCGAACCATCCCATGTCGCGGGCGGTGGCGCGGCACTTGGGCGAGGGCCATGCGGCGGACGGCGGACGGATGGAGGCGAGCGAGACGGTGCCGGGGCGCGGGCTGCGGGCGACGTGGAACGGGATGAAGGTGGCGTTGGGGCACCGCGAGTTGGTGCCGGCGGCGGCGGGTTTGGAGGCATCGGAATTGCCGGGGCCCCGGGAGGGCTTGAGCGAGGTATGGGTGGCGATGCCGGGCGGAGCGGCGCGTTTCCTGTTGATGGACACGTTGCGGCCCGAGGCCCCGGCCTTGATCCGGAGGTTGCATGCGGACGGCGTGGAAACTTGCATTCTCACGGGTGACCGGGCGACGACGGCAGCGGCGATCGCGGCGGAGTGCGGGATTCGTGAATGGCGGGCGGACCTGAAGCCGGAGGACAAATTGTCGGTGGTGATGGCGCTAAGGAAGGAGGGCCAACGGGTGGCGATGGTGGGCGATGGGGTCAATGACGCGCCGGTGTTGGCGGCGGCGGACGTGGGGATTGCGATGGGCGGGCGGGGGTCGGACGCGGCGATCGAGCAGGCGGACATCGTGTTGATGAACGACCGGCTGGAGAACGTGGTGAAGGCGCGGGAGTTGTCGGTGCGCGCGAACCGGATCATCCGCCAGAACCTGGCGGTGTCGTTGGGGACGATCGGGGTGATGGGGGCGCTGGCGGTGGTGTTGCCGAGGCTGCCGTTGACGGCGGGCGTTGCGGCGCACGAGGGGAGCACCGTGCTGGTGGTGTTGAACTCGCTGCGGCTGTTGTCGCGGGGTAGCGGTTCCTCCCGAGGGGACGGTGCATCAGCGACGACCTGATGGACGCACGCGATGGGTTCAGCGCTTGAAGTACTTCTCGACGATCCAGGCGGGTTGCTCCTTGTCAGGAGTGCGCTGGTAACTGCGGGACAGGTCGATGGCCGGGGATCGTGGTGCGGCGGATGACAAGGGGAGCACGTCGCCATCCTGGGCCTGGGCCGCGCGAAGCCGCGACAACAGGGTCTCCTCGCGGCCACGGTGCGCGGGCAGGCCGGCGAGGTTCACCCTCTCGTGGGGGTCGCGCCGCAGGTCGAACAACTGACGTATCCCCGTGGGCGGGTACACGATCAACTTCCAGCGTTCGTCTCGGATCGACCGCATCGTGTCGGTGAAGGCGAGGAACACGGAGTCGCGCCAGGGTGCCTCCTTGGGGTTTGGGGACCACAGCGTGCGAAGGCTGCGGCCGTCGAGCCCGGGCGGCTGCGGCACACCGGCGAGGTCGCACAGCGTGGGGAACAGGTCGAGGAGGTAGCTGAATTGTTGGATGGAACGTCCCTTGGTGATGCCGGGGCCGCTGAGGATCAGCGGGCAACGCATGCTGTGTTCATACAGGCTTTGCTTGCCGAGCAACCCGTGGCTTCCCAGCGCGAGGCCGTGGTCCGCCGCGTACACCACCACCGTGTCCCGCGCATGGGGCGACGCGGCAAGCACATCCAGAACCCGCCCCACCTGTTCGTCGAGGTGCGCGATCAGCCCGTAGTACTCGGCCAGTTGGTCCCGGATCACCTCGGGCGTCCGCGGGTAGGGTGCGAGGTCCTCGTCGCGCAGGTTGCGCATCCATCCGTTGTCGAAGGGGTGCTGCGGCAGGAAGTTCGGAGGCAAGGGAGGGCGCTTCCGGTAGTAGGGCTGGACGGCATGGGTCGGCGGGTTGCGCGGGTCATGCGGGGCCGTGAACGCGACGTAGCACAGGAACGGCCGCCCCGCCTCCGCCGTGCGCAGGAACGCGATGGCGGCATCGGCGAACGCCTCGCTGGAATAGACGGGGGACGTTCGTGGCGCGGACAGGACGCTACCCGAAAGGTCTACGATGGGCGTGCGTGTGTGATCCGACATGCCGCCGAGGAAGAGCGACCGGCCCGACTGGAAGGACCGGACCAAGGACTTCTCGCCGTTGTGCCACTTGCCGGTGGCGAAGGTTTGGTAGCCGTGGTTTCCGAGCCACTCCGGGAAGGTGATGACGTCGTCCAGCGTCGGGCGGATGCGACGCCAACCGCGCCCGCTCAGGAGCATGCCGCGGCTGGGGATGCAGACGGCACCGTTGTTCGAGCCGGCGCAGTAGTTGGCCTTGAAGCTCGTGCCGTCCCGGACCAATTGATCGAGTCGGGGCGTCTGGATGTGGCGATTGCCCCAGGCCCCGATGGTGTCGGCCCGTTGGTCGTCGGCGAAGAGGAAGAGGAAGCTGGGCCGACGTCCCGGCGTCGCGCCGGGCTCGGCGGCGCGCGCGTGGAGGGGCGCCAGTGCCAGCAGCAGGCACAGCCAGGCCATGGGGTGCGATCGCTCGCCCGGCCGGGAGGCAAGCAAGGATGCACGCCATGGGGTTTGACGACGGCCATTGCACGGGTGTCGCGGCATGGAAGCCTCGAGATGAAGCCCGGCTTTGCGGCCGAAGAAAACCATGGAGTGCGGGATCGCCGAACAGCCGGTGCATCCCGAAGGCGTCGGGGTTTCCAAGAAAGTCGTGGCTGGCCCAACGCTGGGAGCGCGGCCGTCCCTGGCCGCCTCTCCGACCTAGCGCTTGCGCTGGGCCTTGCGCTTGGCCTCCAACAGGCGGCTGGTGCCCTCCGTTGCGGTCGACGTCGCACCCGGTGCCGACGCAGAAGCTCCAGGCCTGGAGCCCTCTGCCGGACCCGTTTCCGCCGCCGTGCCGCCTTCGATGGGCGCGGGACTTTGCTTGGGGTTGAAGAGATCGCTGCGTGGGCGGCTGGGAAGGACCACGACGGGCTCGGGCCGGTCCGCCTGCCGGGAGCGCACCTCGTTCTTGCGTGCCAGCAACGCGGACATGGCCTCCTGCGACTCGGCGGCGCGTCGTCCGCCGCCCAACCCAAACCGCGCCAGCGTGCGATCGATCCAGCGCGCCCATTCCTCGCGGTCGATGTCCACGCGGCGCAGGCCGACGTCGAGGACGAAGAGGCAGACGACCAGCTTGAGGAGAACGTCCCAGAGGTCGCGCGGCTGGAAAGTGCGGAGGCGCCCGATGCGGAAGGGGTTTTCGACGGCGGGGTTGAGGAGCTTGCCGCCGCCGAGCTCGGCGAGGCGGCGCAGCAACGGGAAGTTGGGCCCGGAGGCGTCGAACTCGGGCGAGTAGTTGACGCTGGCTCCGAGGACCTGCGAGCCGCGGAGGTTTCCCTGCTCGTCGAGGTCCTGGAGGTTGAGGAGGTAGGAACCGACCTCGCGGGTGTCGAAGCGGGCCTCGTAACGGCCGGGGCCGGCCTGCTCCAAGACGACCTCCTGCCGGGCCCCGCGCGGGCTGATGACGGTGGTGCGGAGGCGGAGGAAGTTGCGGAAGTTGCCCTCGCGGTCGATGGCCTCGACGGAGATGTGGCCTTGGCCGGCATCGACGCTGACCTGGGTATTGAACTCGGCGGCCTCGACGCGACGGAGGGCCCACTTGGCCGTTTGCGTCCAGAACTGCTGGTACTTGCCCCAGCCTAGCCAGTCCTGCGCCCACTTCGACTTCGCATCGGACGTGAAAGCCACCGAGCGCCCCAACCCATATTGCCAATGCGCGAGGATGGGGTCGCCCTTCTCGGAGACCAAGGGGACCTCGGCGCGGGGCTTGGCCGTGGTGGCGACATAGCCGCGCAGGACGGGAAACTCGCTGGCGCCAATGCCGCGCGTGAGCTCGCTGGCGAGGACGGACTGTGGCCGGAAGGGCTCCTCGAAGATGGCGGACTTGAGGATGACGGCGGCCTCCTTGATGAAAATCTGCGGGAGCTGCGCCGGCGACTTCACGTCGTAGAAACGGCCTCGCCCGAGCCCGGCGATCTTCTCCATGGTGGTGGGCTGGACGTGGCCGCCGATCATGACGGTGCTCACGGTGACCTTCTGGTCCGTCAGCTCCTTCATCAGCGCGTCCGTCGGCGCGTTGGGGTCGCCGTCGCTGAAGACGATCATGTGCTTCAGGTTGGCGGTGCTCTTCTTGAGGGAGTCGCTCCCCAGTTGCATGAGGCCCTGGAAGCTGGGCAGGTCCCCTTGGTTCATCCCCGCGATCTGCCGGGCCAACGCCGTCTTGTCCCCCACCTTCTGCAAGTCAAACAACCAACGCTCCGTCCCGTCCCAGAGCAGCACGCCCATCTCGTCGCGCGGCCCCAGCGAGTCGAGCGCCGCGATGGCGATGTCGCGGCTGACCTGGTTGCCATTCCCAAACTCCATGCCGTGCATCACGAGCACGAGCGCGCCGGAGGGCAGCACCTTCTTGGAGCTGAGTTCCATGTCCACGGGCAACGCCGTCTCCAAGGGCGTGTTGCGATACCCGCCCGCCGCAAAGGAGTTGTCGCCCCCGATGCACACCAGCCCGATCCCGAAGTCCCGCACGCCCCCCTCGATGAGCCGCATGAGGTCCGGCCCCAGGTCCCCCGCCGACACATTCGACAGGAACAACACGTCGTAGCTCTGGAGCTCGGCCAGCGTCGAGGGCAACGCCGTCAGGTCCCCCGCGCGCACGTCCAGGCTGGCCGACCGCAGCGCGGCGGCGAGGGTCGCGTCCTGGGCGGGGTCCGCCGAGACGATCAACACGCGCGGGTCGCCGCGGACGTTGGCGAAGCCGGAGGCGCGGTTGTTTTGGGCGACGGCGTCGCCCGGTACCTCCACCTGCACCTGGTACGAGTAGAAGCCGGGTTCCTGCAACGTCTGCGGGAAGCTGAACAGGTTCTTGCCCGCCTCGAGCTCCACCTTCTGCTCGCCCAGCAACTGGTCGTTGCGAAACAACCGCACCGTGGCGTTTTGCGCCTTGTCCGACGTCGCGAAGATCTTCGCCTCGAAGGTCTGGCCCTTCTTGAGGTTGGGCGGGATGACAAGCCGCTGCACCGAGACGTCGCCGCCGCGTTCGGCGCCCAAGGGCACGATGTCCAACGTCACGCCCAGGGGCTTCGTGGCCAGCAACGCGCCCACGGCATCCCCCACGTTCTCGTGGCCGTCCGAAAACAGCACCAATCGCTTCTGCCCGTTCTCCGGAAACGCCGCCGTCGCCAGGCGGATCGCCCCCGCGATGTCCGTCCGGTCCGGTGCCACCACGGCCTGGATCTTCTCGGCCGCCGCCACGTCCGCCATCGTCGTCTCCAACGCCGCGTCCGTCCCAAACACGAGGAACGCGCCCTGGTCCTCCTTGCGCTTGTCCTTCGCCCAACGATTCGCCGTCTCCCGCGCCTGCTCTTGCTGCGCCGATGGCACGGAGTCGGAGCGGTCGAGCATGAAGAAGGCGTTCATGCCCTCCTGCGGCCGACGCCACTGGAAGCCGGCCACGCCCGCGACGAGCAACACGACCAAGGCCACCCGTAGCAACACCGACGCCCAACGCCGCCACGGCGACAACGAAGCATCCGAACGCACCGCCAGCCACGCCGTCCACGCCAACGCTGGCACCAGCAACCACAGCCACAGCGGATGCGTGAACTGGAAGCTCATCGCCCCCCTCCCGCTCGCCGCACGAGCCTTTGCACCCGATGATTCTGGCTGTCCGCCACGTAAAGGTTCCCCCGCGAGTCCAACGCCACCGACCACGGGTTCGCAAACCGGCCCGCGCCGGCCCCCGGCCCGCCCACGACCTCCGCGACCTTCCCCGCCGCATCCAGCACGGTCACGCGGCTGTTGCCAAACTCGCAGACAAACTGAAGGCCGCTGGCGTCCACGCGCACGTCGTAGGGATAGCTGAACTCGCCCGGATTGGAGCCCGGTCGGCCGTGCGCGCGCAAGAACTTGCCCTCGCGGTCGAACACCTGGATGCGGTGGTTGCACGAGTCGGCCACGTACACGAGGTCGTCGGGGCCCACGGCCAGGCCCTCGGCGCGGTTGAACTGTCCCGGTTGATCGCCCGGCTCGCCCCAGGCCCTTCCAAACACCGGCGCCCCACCGCCCGGGGCCGGATCAAACCGCTGCACCCGGTCCACCACCGTGTACTCGCTCAGGAAGTATTCGCCCCGGCTGTTCACCGCCACCGACCGCGGAAGGATGAACGCGCCCGCGTTGGTGCCGCGCGTGCCCCATTGCAACGCCAGCCGCCCCACGCCGTCGAAGTGGTTCACCCGCATGTAATGCGGCTCCACCACCAACACCCGCCCCGCCGGGTCCAGCCCCATCCCCTTCGGCTTCCCGAGGTCCGTCACCGGCATCTGCCATTGCCGCACGAAGCGCCCGTCCCGGTCGAACTTCTGGATGCGCCCCGTGACGTCCGCCACGTACAGGTTGTCGTCCCGGTCGCAGGCCAGCGACCGGGGCTTGTTGAACTGCCCGGGCCCCACGCCCCGCGACCCAATGACCTCCGCCGCCTCGAACACCTTCGACTCCAACGCGACCCTGGGGCGAGCCTCGCTGCCCGAGCATCCCGCCAACATCAACGCCGCCACGCCCGCCACCCCGGTCATCCCCGCCCGGCCGCCCCCGCGCAGCCAACGCCATCCCGCCGTCGCGCCCGCCCACAACAAAACCGGAGCCAACGCCATCCCCATGAGCGCAAGGCACAGCGCGTTCACCTGCCCCGAATGACCGTAATGCAGCAGGTTGAACACGCGCGCCGCCGCCGTCTCCATCCCCGGCGGCATCACCAACACCACCGTCTCCACGTCCCACATCGCCAGGACGAACGTCGCCATCGCCGCCGCCGCCGCCGCCGCCCGCACCTGCGGCCAGGTCGCCAACCGCCAGGCCGTCCATCGCCCCAATCCCGCCATCCGCAACGCCTCCCATGCCCGCGCATCCGCCGACCCCGCCGCCACCGACGCCATGGTCCAGCCGACCGCCAGCAAGCGCGCCGTCATCAACGCCCACGGGACCAGCGCCGTGTCCGCCAGGCCCCGCCACGCGGGCCGCGCCAGCCAGGGCACCCACGGCGTCGCCCACAGGATTCCCGGTGTCATGAACACCGCCCACGCCACCCAACGCCAGCGGGCCGCCCCTTGGCACGAGGCCAAGGCCATTCCCAATCCCGCCACCGCCACGGCCACCGCCATGCCCAGGCCAGCCGAACCCGCCAGGGCGCGGCCGCCCGCCCGCAGGGCAGGCCCCCATTCATCCCAGGTTCGCGATGCACCCAACAGCCGCATCAACGGCAACCCAAGGCTTCCCGCCACCACCAACGCCCATCCCGTTGCGCTCGCCCACCACCATCCGCCGAGCCGCCCGCGCCACGCCCTTCCCTCCATTCCCGCGCCGGTCCATTCCCAACGCGCCACGCCGCCCCGCGCCATCCATGCGGCCCCCAGCGCCATCAGCGTCAGCGGCAGGCCCGCCCACCACGCCGCGCCCACGTCCAGCTCGGTATTGAACCGCACCCAGATCGATTCCGTCAGCACGCGCACCTGGAACAGGGTGGGAATGGAGAAGCTCGAAGCCGCTAACGCTGCCGCCACGCACGTGCCCGTGGCGAGCCCGCCCGCGACCATGGGCCACGCAACCCAGCGCAACACGGCCCAGCCGCGCAATCCCGGCAGCGCCTCCAGCGCCCCGGCCACCGACCCGCCCGCGCGCCCGGCCGCGAGCAACGCGGGCACCGGCCAGCCCAATGACGCCAACACCACGGCCGCCCACGGCAACATGGCCGTCGCCGAACGCTCGCCGCCCCAGGCCAGCCGCCAGGCGGCGGACAACTCCAGCCAGGCATTCGCCACGAGGAACGACGGCAAGGCCAGCGTCCCCACGCAGGCCGCCAGCCACAGCAGGCGGCCCCGGCGCCCCAGCCCCAGCCAGGTCACCACCGCCAACGCGCCTGCCACCCATGCCATGCCCGCCGCCAACGCCGTCACCCACGCCGTGTTCCACAACGCGTTCATCGGCGAAACACCCCTTCCAACCACCGCGTCGCCGGGGCCAACCCCGCCAACACCCTGTCCCAGTCGGGCTCGAACCCCACGCGCGTCGGCGTCCCGGGATCCATCGCCCCGGCCTCCACCAGGCGCGCCTCGACGGACGGCGACAGCAGGAACGCCGCCAGTCGCCGCGCCGGTGCGGTGGGCGCGGCCGGGGCCACGAGTGCCACCACGTTCGGGATCGTGATCATGTCCTCGTGGACCTGCAGCGCCTCCACCGCCATCCCCTCGCGACGGGCCACCCGGATGTCGTCCGAGTCCGTCCATCCCACGGTCGCCTCGCCCCGGGCAACGCGGCGGACGACGGCCGAGTTGCCGTCCTCCAGGAAGGGTTGGTTGGCCGCCAGCGCGCGGCACCAGGCCTCGAACCGTTCCTCGCCCCAATGCGCGCGAAGGGCGTGGAAGTGCGTCGAGGTCGTCCCCATCAGCGGTACGGCCAGCGACACGCGCCCCTTCCATCGGGCGTTGGTGAGCTCCACCAACGATGCCGGGCGCGAATCCGGTGGAAGGGCGGCGGGGACGACCAATCGCCGCGTCCGCCGCCCGAACGCTTTCCATGCCGGAGCGCCGGGTCCGATCTGGTTGGTGCCGAAGACGCCCGACGCCGCAAGCTGCCGCACCCGCATGTCCTCGTTGCCCCAGAACACGTCGGCGCGTGGATGTTCCTTCTCCGCCAGCAGGCGGTTGGCGAGGCCCACGGTCTTGGTGGCCTCGCTGTCGAAGACGGCGCGAACCTCGATGCCGGTCTCGCGGGTGAACTCCGCCAGCAATCCTTCGGCGAAGGGTTGGTCTTGGGAGCAATACAACGTCACCGAACCCGACGGAGTCCGCCCACAGCCCGCGATCAGGCCCAGCCAAGCCATGAAAACAATGACGACGGTCCACCGCGCGCACGAGGCACCCTCGTTGGTGGTGATCCCCTCTGTAGGCCGCGTGCCCCCACGCGGCGCATCCCCCCGCCATTCCCCCGCTCCGGTGTCCGGTCCGCCGGGTGAGGGCACCCGGCCTACAGAGCCGAATAAAGCCCCGGGCATTGGGGCAAGGCCTGTGAATCGCGCGCGGGTGGTGGCGGTTGGCATTCCCGGCCCGGGCTACTTCTTGAGGTCGTCGAAGTAGTCGCGCACGGCGTTCTTGTAGGCCTTGGGCACCTGCTCCTGGCTGAGGGCGGCCTGGGCCTCGGACTGGGCGGCGGCGACGGCCTCGTTGAACTGGACGCGGCTCTCGCCCTTGATGCTGACGCCCTTGAGCGTGATGGACGGCATCGCGCCGCCGGGTTGCATCTGCCCCTTCACCTTCGTGGGCACCAGCGTGTCGGGCGTGTTGATGTCGCGGTCCGTGTTGCCGCGGCCCGCTTGGTCGGGGCGATTGATCCCGCTGTTGTCCCAGAGGTCGGAGATCTCGTCGGGCATCGACCAGGCGTCGTTGTCGGACCAGGTGCCGACGCCCTTGCCGCCCTTGCTGCCCTTGCTGCTGGCGGTGGAAGATCCGGGCTTGCCGTTGCCCCAGCACTGTCCGTTGCCAATGCATTGGCCGGCCTTCTGGAGGCTTTGCATGGCCGACATCATCGCCTGGGCGTCGCCCATCTGCTCCAAGAGTTCCTTCAGCTCCTTCTCGGCCTGGGCGAGGTTCTCGGCTCCCTGCTTCTTGTCGCCCGACTGCGTCTTCTGCGCGGCCTTGCGCAGCAGCTCGCCCACCTTGCCGTATTGGTCCCCGGCCTTGGCGGCCTGCGCGGCCTCCTTCGCGATCTTCTGCAACTGCTCGCCGGAGATGTTCCCCATCTGCATCTGCTCGATCATCTTGCGGAGCGTGTCGGCGGCGGCCTCGGCCTGGCCGTTCTGCAACTGCTCCGCGAGGTCCTTGCCCAGCCGGTCCGCCTGCGACTGCATCTGGGCGAGCTGCTTGGCCATGTCGGCCAGCTTGTCCAGCTCGCGCTCGGCCATCCCAAGGTCCTTCATGAACTGGTCCACGTTGGCGTTGCGCAGGGCCTCGGCGGCGTCGGCAAGGTTCTTCTCCAGGGACGCGTCCATGCCCTCGGCCTGGCGGGAAAGCTCCGACAACGACTTGGCCAGTTGCTGGCGGGCTTCCTCGGCGGCGGCCCCCTTCTTCTCGGCAAGGCCCTTGGCCTCCTCCTTGAGCTTCTCCAGGTCCTTTTGAAGGTCCTTCAACGCCTCGCCCTTGGCCGCCTTGTCACCCAGCGCCTTCGACAAGGCATCCATCTTCTGCTGCAACGAGGAGGCCGACTCGCGGCTGTTGCTCCCGGTGTTGCGGGCCGCCTTCTCCAGCCGACGCAACGCCGGGTTCTTGGCCAGGTCCAGCGCCTGCTGCTTCATCTGCTCCGTCGCCTTCGCAATGTCCCGCAACGCGTCGTCGCGCGTCAGCTTGGCGGATTGCAGCCGCTCGCCGAGCTGCTGGACGTCCTCCATCGCCTTCTGGGTCGATTCGAGCGCCGGCTTCTTCTCCGCGACCTGGCGCTTGGTCACCTGGACGAGGTTGCGGCCGGTGTCCTTGATGACGGCGGCGTCCTGCGCCGCCTGGGCTTGCTTGGGACTGCGAAGCTCGGGCGCGAATCCCACCCCCGCTCCCAACGCCAGCACCGCCACCACCCAACGCGAGAAGCCCGGCACCCGCATCGGCAACACCCGCGCCGGCTCCACCGTCCGCGCCGCCGCCGTGGCGTCCGCCAGCACCAGCTCGGACCAACGGCCGCCCTCGCCCTTGCGGCTCAGCTCCAAGGCCGTTCCCAGCCGCTCCTTGAGGCCCGCCCGAAGGTCCAGAAAGCGGGCCGCCTCCTCGGCGCTCAACCCGCGGGCCGCACCCCATGCAACGCCCACCGCCACGCACGCCACGCCGATCAACGCCGCCACGTCCACCACCACCGGCGGAACGGGCGCGAGCTTGAACAACGCCAGCCCCAGCAGGTAGGCCGCGCCGCCCGCCAGCAGGCCGCGCCACAGGCCGTTCCATGCCCGGACCCAACGCGCCCGCGCGGCCGTGCGACTCAGGGTGTGTTGCAGGAACTGGAGGTCGCTCATGGGCGGGTGGGGATGGGGGCGGGTGGGGGGAAGGGCGAGCGGCGAGCGGTGGCTATTGGCGTTCGTATTCGCCCTTGGAGGTGCGCTTGAGGACGGTGAAGCCGGCCTTCTTGGCGTCGGTGATCGAGAGCGGCTTCATGATCGACGGGGTGTTGAAGCTGGAGATGACCTTGCGGATGGGCCGACGGCAGGCCGGGCAGGCGTTCAACGCCGGGGCGGTCACCGGCCTGCGCAACGTGAAGCGACCGCCACAGGCCGCGCAGTCGCCATCGCAAAGCTCGTATTCGTAGAGGGGCATGACTTCGCTCGTTGTGGGCACGCTGCGCCCGTTGCCATCCCCGGGCAAGCCCTCTGTCGGTGCAGGGGAGGCCCGCCTTCCTGCGGGAGACGACCTACCTATCAGCCTCCCACCCGTGGAGGTCAGGGCGGGCGTTCACGACGCCCGCCCGATCCCGTGGCGGAGGCCCTGCCCAGACCCTGTCGGCCGTTGCGGGGCCCCGGCGGGTGGTTCGCTCGCGACGACCGGATGCGGGCTGGCCGGTGGATTACTTGGCCGCCGCAGCGCCAATGCCGCCGAGCACGACCATGACGAGGGCGACGACCAAGAACAGCGCGGTAATCCCAACCGAAATCATGCCGAGAATTTTGCCAACGTTGGTGAGGTTCTGGCCGGCAGGGTCCATTTCGCCGGCGGCCATCGCCTTCAGGTCGTTCTTGCCCATGATCCATGCAGGAATGCCGGTCAAAATGCCGCACATGACGAGGCCGAGGATGCCGAGGATCAAAATGAGGGTGCCGCGATGGGGTTTCATGGGAGGTGATGGTTACCGAACTGTGTCGGAAAAAATGACAAGGTCGTTGCCTTGTCGTTGCAAGCCATTTCCCGACCGCCGCCATGAACGGTTGTGCACCCCCGAAGTTGCCGGTGTTCCCAAGAACGTCGTGGCTGGTTCAACGCTGGGTGCGCGGACGTCCCCGGCCGCATCCCGATGCGATGCGGGAGGATGCCAGGCTGTTCCGTTGTGGGCTGGGAACCCTTTGGGGGATGCACGATGCGTTGTTGCGGGTTGATGATGGCATCTCACGACCGCACGAAGCGTTCCGACGACCGCACGGGGCGTTCCGACGACGGCTGCTTGGATCGCCCTTCGTGCCCGGGTCGTGCCTATCGCGTCGGCACCCGCTCGGGATCTCGGTAGAACCGCTCGAAGCTCCACTTCCCCGACGAGAGCTTGGGTCCCATGAGGACGTTCGAGACGGAGTTTTCCACGTGGCCGTCGGCGTAGGAGACGGTCTCGCGCTTGAGGTGGCGGAACTGGAGGATGAAGAGGTCCTCGTAGGCGAAGAGCATGGAGCCCCAGCCCTCGCCGGGGTTGGAGACGCCGCCGAAGGCATAGGAGGCCTTTTGGTCGCGGATCTCGGTGAGGGCAACGACGCCGCTGGGGTTGCGAAGGGTTTCGGGCCGAACGGAGAAGCCGAGCGCCATGATGCCAGTCTGGCGCGGGTTGCCCTCGGATTGCTGGCCGTTCTCGATGTTGGCGTTGGCCCAGTAGTGTCGTTTCCCGAACTTGTGGCTGGGACAGACGAGGAGGTTGGTGATGCCGCCGAAGGGGATGACCTGCTCGTCCCAGGTGACATAGCCCTTGGTGACCCGCGGCGTGCTCATGGAACCGCACGGCAGGAAGCCCCGGTGATCGCCCACGTACATCGTCGCGGCGAGCAGAAGCTGGCGGCAGTTGTTGAAGCACCGCGTCTTGCGGGCCTGTTCCTTGG
>JBJSZF010000708.1:0-4046 GCA_046090125.1 Verrucomicrobiota bacterium | reverse complement strand
AGGATGTTCCCCATCGTGACCTTGAAGTTGAGCCCGCGACGGAGGGACTCGTACATCACCCGCTCCGCGCGGTCCGTGTCCGGCACCGGCCGGGACCCGGGCTGCGCCCCGGGGCGAACGAGCTCGATTCCCATGAGGAGGCCCAGCCCGCGCACGTCGCCAATGCCCGGGTGCCTCCGGCGCAGGTCCTGGAACCGCTCGAGCGCATGAAGCCCCAGGACCCGGGCGTTCTCCACGAGGTTCTCGTCCCGGAGCACGTCGAGCGTGGCGATGCCCGCCGCGCACGCCACGGGGTTCTTCTCGTGCGTGTAATGCCCCAGCGCCGTGTGCGTCGCCACGTTCAGGTGTTCCCGCGCGATCAACGCCGCCAACGGCATCACGCCGCCCCCAAGCCCCTTGCCCAGCACCAGCATGTCCGGCACCACCCCGTAGTGCTCGCACGCAAACATCCTGCCCGTGCGTCCCAGCCCGATCGGGATCTCGTCCAGGATCAGCAGCGCGCCGTGGCGGTCGCAGGCGGCGCGGATGCGGCGCCAGTAGTCGGGCGGCGGGATGAACGGCGTGCAACGGACGGTCTCGCCAATGACGGCGGCCACGTCGCCCTCCTTCTCCAGCACGTAATCCACGTAGTCGGCGCACGCGAGCGAGCACGCATGGCCGCATTGGAACGGGCACTTCAACGGCTCCGGCGGCGGCACGTGCTCGCACCCGGGCAGGAGCGGCCCGATGCCCTTCCTAAAGACGGCCTCGCCGCCAATCGAGATCGCGTCGAGCGACGCCCCGTGGAACGAGTCCCACATGGAGACGAACTTGAACCGGCCGGTGGCGACGCGCGCGAGCTTCAATGCCATGCCGATGGCGGAGGTGCCGCCGGGCGCGAACAACACCCGGGAAAGGTCGCCGGGCGCGAGGTCCACCAGGCGGCGGGCCAGGTCGATGGCCGCGGTGCAGGTGTAGCGCCGGGTGCAAAAGCTGAGCGTGTCGAGCTGGTCCTTGATGGCCTGGACCACCCGCGGGTGCGCGAAGCCGACCTGGTGCACGTTGTTGCCGTGGAAGTCGAGGTAGCGCCGTCCCTCGACGTCCTCGATGGACGCCCCCTCGGCCTTGGCCAAGGCGTTGAGGCACGGCGTGGACAACGATTGGTGCAGGAACACCCGGGAGTCCTCCGCCAGGACGTCGCGCGTCGCCTCGCCCAGGTGCTGCCGCGCAAAGTCCCTGCGACGTGGGGACAGGTTGACGTCCCCCTCCGATCGGAGGGCGTCCAGGACGTCGGGCGGCGGCGGGGTGTCGTGCGCTTCGTGCAAGCGGCCGCAGGTTGCCCTGAACGGCGTCGCGTTTCCAACCCGCAACCGGGGGAACGTGGAAAAATGCCCTAGCCCGCCGACGCCGTGCTTTGGCAGGGTCGGGCTCGTGACTTCAGGTCTTCGGGCATGGATGGGCTGGGCGTTGCTGTTGTGGGTGGCGGCGGCGCTGCGATTGGGCGCGATCGAGGTGAAGTTGATCGACGGCACGTCGTTGACGGGCGAGATCATCACGGCCAACAAGGACGGCTTCGTTCTGAAGCTGGAGGGGGGTGGCTATTCGCCCAAGACGGACTGGGGACGCCTGGCCGACGAGTCCTTGCTCGCGTTGGCCAACCATCCGAAGGCCGGGCGGTTCGTGGAGCCCTACGTGACGATGCCCACGCCGGAGGAGGTCAAGAAGGAGCGCAAGCCCTTCAAGGTGGCGGCCCCCCAGCGCGTCACCAACCCCCAGGTCAGCAAGGGCGTCCTCGCCGCCATCCTCACCCCCGGCGGCATGTTCTTCATCGGCCTCATGTATGCCGCGAACATCTTCTTCGGCTTCGAGGTTGCCCGTTACCGCTGGCGTTCCCCCGCCCTCGTGTGCGGGTTGTCCGCCGTCCTGCCCATCGTCGGCCCCCTCATCTACCTCGCCATGCCCAAGTGGACCCCGCCGGAGGAGGTCAACGCCACGGCCGAGGCCATGGCGGCCACCACGTTGCAAGTCGCCGACTCCGGCCCTTCCCTCGTCCAGCAAATGGGCCTGCGCACCGGCGGCGGCGGCGTCCAGGCCAACTCCGACCTGCCCCGCACGTTTGGAAAGGGCGAGTTCACCTTCAACCGCCGCTTCTTCGAGACGCAGTTCGGCATGTTCCTCCCCTCCGCGCAGGCTTCCGAGTCCGAGGGCCTGGTCATGGAGTTCGTCGCCGCCTCCGGTTCCTTCGTGGCCAACAAGATCAACCGCATGAACGCGTCCGAGGTCATCGTCCGTCGCGTGGACGGCGACGAGGCGCCCCTCGACTACGGCGCGATCCAATCGGTGACCTTGCGCGCGGCCTAGCCCAGGGAACCCCCGCATGAACGCACGATATCGGGCCATCCTGCTGTTCGGAGCCCCCGGCGCAGGCAAGGGCACCCAAGGCAAGATCATCGGCCAAGTCCCCAACTTCGTTCATTACTCGTGCGGCGATGCCTTCCGCAGCCTGCGCGTGGACTCGCCCCTCGGACGCGTCTTTGTCGAGCATGCCTCCAAGGGCCAACTGGTGCCCGACGAGCCCACCATCGAGCTGTGGAAGCAGTCCATCCAGGGACTGATCGCCACCGGGCGCTTTAACCCCGACGCGGACACGTTGCTCCTCGATGGCATCCCCAGGAATCCGCGCCAGGTCGAGCTCATGGCCGAGCTCATCGACGTGAAGGCCATCTTCAACCTGTTCTGCCCCCAGGTGGACAAGCTCGTCGCGCGGTTGCAGCGCCGCGCCCTCAAGGAAAACCGCCTCGACGACGCCAACGTCGATGTCATCCGCGCCCGCCTCGAAACCTACAAGCGCGAGACCCGCGCCGTGCTGGAGTGCTACCCGGACACCATCATCCACCAGATCGACTCCACCCAGGAGCCGTTGCTCGTGCTGCTGGACATCCTCCGCGTCGTCGCGCGCATCCCCAAGCCGGCCGTCAGCGATGGCCGCACCGTGTACACCCCGCAGCCCGGCCAGCCCACGTGACCCGCGCGCGGCCGCACCGGCCCGCCTTCTTCCGTCTCCACTCCCCGCCTTTTCCCGCCGGATGAACCAACCGTTGCGCGTGGTGTTCATGGGGACTCCCACCCTCGCCCGCGTCATCCTCGCGCGCCTCGCCTCCCAGGCCGGCACGCCATGGCAGGTCGTCGGCGTCGTCGCGCAACCCGACAAGCCTTCCGGACGCAATCTCCTCGTCCAGCCGCCACCCGTGAAGGAGGAGGCCCTCGCCCGAGGGCTCCCGGTCCTCCAACCCGAGAAGGCCCGCGACCCCGCCTTCATCGAGGCCTTCCGCGCATGGCAACCGGACGTCGCCATCGTCGCCGCCTACGGCCAAATCCTGCCCCAGGCCCTGCTGGACGTCCCGCCCTTGGGCTGCCTCAACGTCCACACCTCCCTCCTACCCCGTTGGCGCGGAGCCGCCCCCATCCAATGGGCCCTCGCCCAGGGCGACCCCGAGACCGGCGTCTGTCTCATGCGCATGGAGGCCGGCCTCGACACCGGCCCCGTCCTCGCCACCGCCCGGACCGCCATCCGCCCCGATGACACCGGCGGCACCCTCCACGACCGCCTCGCCGACATGGGAGCCGCACTTGTCGCGGAATCCCTGCCACGCTGGGCGGCGGGCGAGTTGTCCCCCGTCCCACAACCCGCCGAGGGCATCACCTACGCGCGCAAGATCACCAAGGAGGACGGTCGCGTGGATTGGATGCTGCCCGCCCTGGTCATCGACCAACGCGCCCGCGCCTTCACGCCTTGGCCCGGCACGTTCTGCAACATCCAGGGCGCGGATGGAATCTCCCGCATCCTCAAGATTCACCGCCTCGCGCTGGTCGCGGGTGCATCGGGTTCCCCAGGCCGCGTCGTGAACATCGACCGCGACGGCATCGTCGTCGCCTGCGGCCACGACGCCGTGCGTCTGATCGAGGTCCAACCCGAGGGCGGCCGTCGCATGACCGCCGCCGCCTACGCCGCCGGGCATCCCGTCGCCACCTTCGCCTAGTCCCTCATCCTTCATCCCTCATCCTTC
>JBJSZF010000707.1:0-1517 GCA_046090125.1 Verrucomicrobiota bacterium | reverse complement strand
GGGGGGGGGGGGAGGAGGGGGAAGGTGAAAGAGAGGTCGGGGAGAAGAAGCAGCGCATCGGGCTCGGTGATGTCGAGGTAGTCGCCGGTGAGCAGGAGGAGGGTGCCGCCGCGGTCCAGGAGGTCGCGCAGGTGCTCGATCACGAGGTCGAGGCCGCTGGAGCGGATGAAGGCGACGCACAGGTCGGCGGCGGTCGCGCGGTCGAGGTGCGCGCGGAAGTGGGGCAGCAAGGGGTCGTCCGCGCCGCCATGGATGAGCGCCTGGTCATGGGGCGCCTGGGACATCGCAAGCCCCGCCGCCGCAGGACGCCGGAAGTAGTTTCCCTTCGACGGGATGACGTTGCGCACGCCGCCCCGCGGGTCGGGCAGGTCCCCTTGGTAACGGGGGATGACGTGCACGTGCAGGTGAAAGACGGTCTGGCCGGCGGCCGCACCGATGTTGATGCCGATGTTGAAGCCGTCGGGTTGGTGTCGGCGCAGGATCTCTTGCCGCGCGAGCTCGATGCCTTGCAGCAGGGCCGACTGCTCCTCGGTCGTGGCGTCAAACCAAGTGGGAACGTGGCGTCGCGGGATGACCAGCAGATGCCCGGGCGACACGGGGAATCCATCCCACAGGCCCACGACCCCGTCGGTCTCGAAGGCGATGCGGGCGGGGTCGGGTTGGCAGAAGATGCAAGGGGTGGACATGGCGTGGTTCAGGCGAGCGCGGCCGCCGGGGCGTGCGGGAAAGGTTGGAGGGGCTGGGGTCTTCCACCGGGTTGGCACACGTTGCAGCGCAACCGCGAGTCCTTGCGACGGACAAAGAAGTTCTGTTGGCAGATAGGACAACGGTATCGGTGGCGACGACGTTGGACCGACGACGCCCGGGGCTTGGCCGGGGGAAGGTCGGGATGCGCGCGCATGGTGGCGGGCGTGTATCCGGCACGGTGCATCAAGTCGCGCCATTCGGGTCCGTGGGGCTTGGCCCGAGGACCGTGGAGGAGTCGAACCGCCACATGGGCGGCCTCATGGCACAGGACCTCGATGAGAAAGGCGCGGGGCGCGCCCTGGAGTCGGGCGTTGAGCGAGATGGACCCGGTGGCGAGTCGGACGCGGCCGAGGGACTTCGTGAGGCGCGCGGAAAACCGGACCGTGACCTGGTCTCGCAGGCGCGGCACATGCCAGAGCTTGCCCCAGCGCGTGAGCATGCGGCGTGCAAACGGCTCGGGCCGATCGTTGCGGTCTATCGTCATGGTGCCATGACGCGGATCGCGTGGTTCACGTGGGGAATCCGACACGTGTGTCCCGGCCCAACGCGCGGGGCGCGTTGCCGTGGGGCGAGGGTGTTTGCGGGGCCTTGGCAGGCAACGTTCCATCCCGCCCGGCGAGGCTCGCCTTGGAGTTGCTGGAGGCGCTGGATGGAGTCGCGGGACATCGTCGGAGTCTGTTCTGGCGACGTCGATGTTCGCAAGGCGGACAACAGGGGGGCGGGCCTCGCGAGCGGGGGGCAATCGGGCCAACCGCGACGTTCGACGTTGG
>JBJSZF010000706.1:0-8753 GCA_046090125.1 Verrucomicrobiota bacterium | reverse complement strand
CCGCGCGTGCGATTGCAGGGACGCGAACACGACGTACACGACGGGGATCACGAGCAGGGTCAGGACGGTGGACGTGACCATGCCGCCCACGACGGCGACGCCCATGGGGCGGCGGGACTCGGCCCCGGCCCCGAAGCCAATGGCGATGGGGAGGATGCCCGCCACGGTGGAGAGAGCGGTCATGAGGATGGGCCGCAGGCGGACGATGCCGGCCTGGACCATGGCCTCGACGGGGTCGATGCCGCGCTCGGCTTGTTGGTTGGCGAACTCGACGAGGAGGATGGAGTTCTTGGTGACGAGGCCGAGGAGGAGGACGACGCCGACCTGGGAGAAGAGGTTCCAGTTCATGGACGGCAACGGCGGGATGGCTCCGACGAGCCCAAGCCGGTGCAGTAGGAGGAGGCCGCCGAACGCGCCGACGAGGGCGAGCGGCACGGCGAGGATGACGGTGAAGGGATGGACGAGGCTCTCGAACTGGGCGGCGAGGGTCATGTACACAATGATCAAGGCGAGGCCGAACACCCACCAAACCTCGGTGTTGGCCTCGCGCAGGTCGCGCGCCTCGCTGGACCACGCGTAGGTGGTGCCGGCCGGCAGCTCGCGCGCCAGGAGCTCCTCGGTGACGCCAATCACGGACCCCATGGTGGCGCCCGGGGCCGGCGAGCCGGAGATGGTGGCGGAACGGATGCGTCCGTAGTGGTTGATGGCGTTGGGGGCGGCCCCGGACTTCCGGTTCACGAGGCTGGAGAGCTGGATGAGCTGCCCGGACGAGGAACGGACGAAGAGGGTGTCGAGGTCCTGGGGCGTGAGGCGCGAGGTTCGTTCGAGCTGTGCGATGACCTTGTATTCCTTGCCCGCGACCTTGATGCGCGAAAGGTCGAGGCCGCCGAACAAGATCTGGAGGGTGCGGGAGATGTCCTCGATGGAGACGCCCAGGGAGGCGGCGCGCGGCCGGTCCACTGTGATTTCGAGCTCGGGCTTGTTGACCTCGTAGGAGACGCGGACGTTTTGGAGGAGGGGTTGGCCGCCGGGGCCCTGAAGCTGGCGAAGCTGGTTGGCGGTCGCGGCGGCCACGCGGTTGAGCGCGTCCAGGTCCTGGTTCTGCAACACCACCTCGAAGGGCGCCGAGAAGGAGCGCCCGATGGCCTTGGGGATGTTGGGGATGGCGATGCCGCCCTCGACCTGGCCCATGAACTTCGAACGCAGCCCGCCTGGGCCATTGATGATCTCCTGGATGGAACGCCTCGGCCCGTCCTTCAACGTCGCAAACAAGATGCCCGACGTCGCCTGGCCAGGCCCGGAGAACCCCGGTGCCACGATGGCGGCGTAGGCGACGATCTCCGGCACTTCGGCAACGAACGCCTCCAGCTTGCGCAACTGGCGGTCCGTGAACTCGGCCGTGGATCCGTTCGGCGTCACCATGAAGGCAAACACGCGGCCCTTGTCCTCGTCGGGCAGGAAATCCTTCTCCAGCGCGTTGTACAACGGCAGGACCGCGCCGCCCGAGGCCAGGGCAAGCAGCGCCACGACGGCGAGCCCGGCGACGCCGCGCAGCAGGACGGGCAGGCGCCCAAGCGGCCGCCCGATGCGATGGGCGAGGACCACGAACGGCCGCAGCGCCCTTCCGTAAAGCCGTCCCATGCCGTCGAAGAAGGCCTCCAGGGCCCGGTAGAGGAAGCCGTGGTTCCCGCGTTGGATGGGCTTCAGCAGGCGCGCGGCCATGGCGGGCGACAACGTCAGGGCCACGAGGGCCGAGATCGTCACGGAGCCGCACACGGCGACGGCGAACTCGATGAACAACCGGCCGGTCTGTCCGGACTGGAACGCCAGGGGGATGAAGACGGCCACCAAGGACAACGTGATGGCGACGATGGCGACGGAGATTTCCTCCATGGCCTTGTGCGCGGCCTGCAAGGGCGGCAGGCCCTCCTCGATGTGCCGGTGGATCGCCTCCAGCACGACGATCGCGTCGTCCACCACCACGCCAATGGCCAGCACGAGGGCGAGCATCGTGAGGATGTTCACCGAGTATCCAAAGAGGTGCAGGACGGCGAAGGTCGCGACGATGGAGACGGGGATGGCGACGGCGGGAATCAGGGTGGCCCGGAGGCTTCGCAGGAAGACGAAGATGATGAACACCACGAGCAGGAAGGCGATCAGGAGCGTCTCCCACACCTCGGAGATCGCCTTCTCGACATAGACGGCCTCGTCGTAGGTGACGCGGAGGGTGATGCCCGCCGCGAGCTGGCCTTCGAGGGCGGCCACCTGGGAGCGGATGCCGCGCGCGACGGCGACGGCGTTGGCCTTGGATTGCTTGACGATGCCCAGGAAGACGGTGGGAAGGCCGTTGGCGCGCGCCACGGTGCGGTAGTCCTCCACGCCCTCCTCCGCCCGGCCCACGTCCTGCAACCGCACCACGGACGTCCCGTCGGCCCGCACCACCAGCTCGTTGAACTCCGCCGCCGTCTTCAGCTCGCCGCGCGTGAGGATGGTCATCTCGCGGTCGAGGTTCTCCACGCGTCCGGACGGCAGCTCGACGTTCTGCTGGCGGAGCGCGCGTTGCACGTCCAGCACCGTGACGCGCCGGGCGGCCATGCGGGCGGAGTCAAGCCACAGGCGCATGGCGAACCGCTTCTCGCCGCCAATGATGATCGACGAGACGCCGGGCACGGTCTGGAAGCGGGGCTTCACGATGCGCTCGGCGATGGTGCTGAGGTCGAGGGGCGAGTGCCGGTCGCTGTTCATCGCCACCCACAGCACCGCCTGCGCGTCCGCGTCCTGCTTGGCCACCACCGGCTCCAGGATGTCGTCGGGCAACGCGCCCCGGACGCGGCTGACGCGGTCGCGCACGTCCTGGGCGGCGAGGTCGATCTGGCGGGAAAGCTCGAACTCGATGGTGATGTTCGAGACCTGCTCGCGGGACTCGGAGGTGAGGGTGCGGATGCCCTCGATGTTGTTGATCGCCTCCTCGAGGCGTTCCGTGACCTCCGTCTCCACCACCTGGGCGTTGGCTCCTGGGTACACCGTCGTGACGGAGACGATGGGGGGGTCGATGTCGGGCAGCTCGCGCACGGGGAGGCGGCCAAGGGAGATCAAGCCGAACAACACGAGCGAAAGGTTCAGCATCGTGGCCAGGATCGGGCGCTGGATGGAGACGCGGCTCAGGAACATGGGCGCGGGCGGGTGGGGGATGGGACGCGGCAGGCGTGAGGGAAAAGGGCGAAGGTGGAAGAGCGAAGGGGTTTGGTCAGTCGTTGTAGGCGGCGGCGGACGCGGCGGGGGCGAGCTTCACGGGGGCGTTGGGGAAGAGCTTTTGGTGGCCCTCGACGACGACGACCTCGCCGTTGGTGAGGCCGGAGAGGACCTCCGCCTTGCCCGCGAGGCGCAGGCCCACCTTCACCGGGCGCAGGACGGCGTTGGTCTGCGGGGTGACGACGAACACGGAGAAGGCGTCGCCATTGGACAGCAAGGCGGGCTCGGGCACCACGAGGGCGTCGTCACGGAGCCGGATGGCGAGGTCGAGCTTCGCGAACATGCCGGCCCGGAGGCGGCCGTCGGGGTTGGGGACGCGTGCCTTGACCAGGGCCGTGCGGGTGGCCGGGTCGAGCTGCGGCGAGACGAAGAATACGTCGCCCTCGAAGGATTCCTTGGGGTAGGCATCGACCCGGAAGCGGATCTTCTGGCCGACGGCGACCTGGCCGAGGTTTCGCTCGGGGATGTTCATCTCGACCTTCACGGTTTCGAGGTCCACGAGGGAGGTGAGGGTGGATTGGCGGGAGATGACCTGGCCGGGGCTGACGAGGCGTGCGCCGACGGTGCCGGCGAAGGGGGCGAGGATGCGGGCGTCGCGGAGGTTGCGGCGACGCAGCTCCACGGTGGCCTCGTTCATGGTGAAGGTGGCGGAGGCCTGCTCGAACTCGGCCTGGGAGATGAGCTTGCCCTCGGAAAGCTGCCGGGCGCGCTTGAAGTTGGCCTCGGCGAGCTTCTGGTTGGCCTCGGCCTCCGCGAGCGTGGCTTGAAACTTGGTCTCGTCGAGCGCCACCAGCAGCGCGCCCTTCGCCACCCGTTGCCCCTCCTCAAAACGGATCTCGGACACCGTGCCGTCGGCCTCGCACTTCACCTCGACGGACTCATTGGCAGCAATGGAGCCCACGAGCGGGACCACCTCGGTCACGGGGCGTTGCCGAGCCGCCACGGCGACCACTTGCACGGCCATCGGGCCACCGGGCCGGCCGGCCCCGCCGGAGCCGGAGCCCTCGGGCCGCTTGCAACCATTCCATGCCACCGTCATCAGCCCCAGCAGGGCACTCGTCATCCAACGTGTCGTCATGCGCTTTGTCCGCAGGCCTACCTATCCCGGACCGGCGGTCACCTATGGGCCGACTCCTTGCCCCCGGATTCAAGATGGAACTGCACCAAACCGCTGCACGCCGCCGTCAACGCCAAGGGCCCGGAGCCCTCCGGCCCCCTATCCCTCGTCCACGGCCTTCTCCGGATCCCCCTGCGCACAACCTCCGCGCGTGACGTAGTTGCGGGTGGTCTTCCAAAGGACGACGACGGACACGGGAAGAAAGAAGGCGGCGGCCGCCCACCGTTGCACGCCGGCCCCCCGCCCCATCGCAAGGAGCCACGCGGAACCCGCCAGCATCGGCCCGAACAACAGCCACATGCCGAGCACCACCACGAGGCGCCGCGGGTTGCTGGTGGCCCGTCGCCAGGCGTGGCCCTCCGACAGCAAGGACTCGAAGGGCGCCGTCGCCGCGTAGGGGCTCAGCGGCGCGCCGCAATCGCCGCAGAAATGTGCTGTCGTCGCATTGGGCGCAAGGCACTGGAGGCACAGGGCGTGCTCCATGGCCTCGGCCGACGGCGTGGGCGCATGCGGCGTCGCTGGGGAATGTCCTTCGTCGAGGGGCTTCATGCGTTGCCTTTGCCAGGCAAGCTCACACGAAGCCCGGCGGATCGGCGAGACCTCGTTGCCGCACAACGCCCTTCCCCCGTTGCGGCGAGTCCCTCGCGCCAGGCACGCCTCACCACGGCAAGGTCATGTCCAACGGCTCGGGCGGCTGGAGGCGAAACATCCGCATCAACGACGCGTCGAAGCGGTTGAACGCGATGCGCTCGACGTCGGACCCCTGGAGGATCCATGCGACCTTCCATGGGCCCTCAACCCCCGTGTCCGAGTATTCCAACCGGACTTGGTAGCCGCGCGGCACCATGGTGCTGATCGCCACCCCCCGCTCGCCGGCGTCGCTCGCCCCTTCCATGATCGTGAGCGCCCCCGCCTCCGGCTTCGTCTCGTCGTCCGCCAGCGTCAGCACCGTCTTCTCAAAACCCTTCATCGGCTTCATCCCGTCGCTGCTCGACTCGATCACCAGCGTGATGTCGCGCGTTCCCTGCACCTTCGTGTCGTTCATGATGGGAATCGACACGAAGACCTGCGAGTCGCCGGGCTGGAACACCGCCGTCCGCGTCGCCTCGCCGCCCAACGTCGCCAGCACGTCCGCATCGCCCTCCAGCCGATACGTCACGGTGGCCGCGTTGCGCATGTTCAACGTCCGCCACATCCGCACCACGACCTGCCCGTTGGGCGCGCCCTCGTTGGCCGAGAACCGCGTCGAAATGAAGCCCACCTCGCCGATCGCCATGTCGTCGCGGATCAACACCTCCATCCGCAGCGGCTCGGCCGTGCTACCCTCCAGCCAGATGTCAAACAATGCCGTCTCGTCGGGCTCGGCCACGTCATCCTGGATCAATGGCACCGTGATCCAGTTGATCGAGTTCAGCCCGCCCAGGAGCGGCACGTCGCGAAACGCCTCCCCGAGGTCGAAATCCTCGCCCGGCGTCGCCGTGCCCCCGGCAAACCGCGCGCGCACGCGCAGGTCGTTGGTTCCCCAAGGGCTTCCATTCAGGCTGAAAAAAAGCGGGATGTAGGCGCGGTTCTCGTTCACCTCGAGCCGGGGATTGCTCAACGACAACGTCGGCGGCGTGGCAGGCTCCCCGCCCGGGTCGCCCGTGCCGGGGTCGGGCCGGTCGATGGATTGGGCGGCCAACGGCGCATGGGCCATCGCCCATCCTGCAATCAACAACGCGCCTGCGGCGGCACGCGGCCGACGCGCGGTGATGGGGTGTGTGGTTTCCGGGGAGTCCTGTCTTTTCATGGGGAGCCTTGGTTGGGGTGCGTTGCGAGAAATCAATGCGCCGGAGACGCGGCGCGGCGTGGGGACTGCAAGCGGTCGGCGGCCAGGAACACCCCGGAGATCACCCCGAACAGGGCGACGGCCGCCAGCAAGGCCGGGGACAGCGCCATGCATCCGTGGAGCCATCGTTGCAGGCCCGTGGAGACCAGCGCCAGGACGGCCGCCGTGCTCATGCCCCAGGACCACGCCGTCAACGGCCATGCCGCCCGTGCGCCCCAGCACCGAAGCGCGACGCCCGATGCCAGGCTGGCGCATGTCAGAATCCCAAGGCTCCCGATCGAGCCATGGGTGGGATCCGATGCCTGGCACGCCCTCGTCGCGAAAAGGGCCCCCAGCGCGAGCCATCCCGCCGCCACCAGCTTCAGCCCCCATCCCCATCCACCGCGCAGGGCCATCCCCGCCGCAACCGTCTGCTCGCACTCGCGCCCAATGTCCAAGGGGATGCCCAGCGAACGCAACGCCGCCTGCCGCGCCGCCTCTGCGGTCATGCCAGATCGCACGCCGGCCGCGAGGGATTCCATCAGGTGATCCTCCAGCTCGGCTGCGACCTCGGGAGGCAAGGCGGCCAGTTCGGATGCAAAGGGGTGCGGCTTCATGGACTCGCTGGGCTTCATGGGAGGAGCGAGTTCGTGCATCACGCGTGGCGCAGCTTCCAAAGCTGGCTCAAGACGCCGTGCATCGTCTCCCATTGCCGCCGGTCGTCCTCCATCACGGGACGCGCCCGGGACGTCAGTTGGTAATACTTGCGCTTCCGCCCGGCCTCGGACTCACCCCACCGCGCCTGGATGAGTCCCTCGGCCTCCAATCGGTGCAGGACCGGGTACAGGGTGCCCTCGGTCCATTCGACCGAGCCTCCGGAGAGTTCCTTGACGCGTTGGATCAGCGCGTAGCCGTAGCTCTCTCCGTCCTGGAGGAGTCCCAGAACGATGGCCCTTGCGGAGGCCGCGTTGAGGTCCTTGCCGATCTTCATGAGCCACCCATGCCTTGAAGTTCAAGGTATGCAAGGGCGGATCGCGTCTCCTCCCGAACATTTCTCTCGGCCCCGAATCGGGCGGGGGCCCGGCGAGCGGCCTAGGCCGGGGCCGTCGCTTGGGGTTCCTCGTGCGGCTCCAGGAGGCGAATGACGGTGTCGCCGTGGCGCAGTTCCTTCGCCTCGCGCCACGCGGCCGGCACCTCCACCTGGTCTCGGCGGGCGTGGCCGAGAACGAGACGGCCACCCGGCGCGACCAGCGAGGGGAGGTCCGGGTCATCGAGCAACCGCTGGGCGAGGGACGTCGAGCGGCGGCCCACGTTCTTCTCGCCATAGGGAGGGTCCGCAATCACCAGGTCAAAACGGCGCCCGGCCTCGCGAAGGGCCCTGAGCACCGTGAACACGTCCTGCACGCGCAACTCCACCCGCGCGGCATCCAGGCCCGTGGCCGCGAGGTTCTTACGATAGAAGCGCGCGTGCCGTTCGGACCGCTCCACGCTAGCCAACGAGGCCGCGCCACGGCTGAGCGCCTCCAATCCCAATGCGCCCGTCCCCGCGAACAGGTCGAGCACTGCTGCCCCGTCCGGTCGCGCCCCAAGGCTGTTGAAGACGGCGAGCTTGACCTTGTCGGGCATGGGCCGGACATCGAAGCCCTCCGGCACGTGGAGCAGCCGTCCCTCCGCCAGTCCGCCAATGATGCGCATGGGATGCCCTGGGGAGGACGAGCGAAGGGGCGCGCCGGGTCAGGCGACCTCGCCGCAGTGGGACACCACGAGGCGCGCGGACGGGCGGCCGTCGCGCGTGGAGGCCTTTTGAAGGGCCGCCAACACGGAGGCGCTCGCGGCGTCCGAGTCCACCTCGCCAAACACGACGTGCTTGCCATCGAGCCATGGGCACGCGGCGAACGTGACGAAAAACTGCGACCCGTTGGTGTTCCGGCCGCGGTTGGCCATCGAAAGCAGGCCCGGCTTGGTGTGGGAATGATTGAAGTTCTCGTCGGGGAACATGCCCCCGTAGATCGACTTGCCGCCGGTGCCGTTGTGGTCCGTGAAGTCCCCGCCCTGCGCCATGAAGCCCGTGATGACGCGGTGGAAGGACGAGCCCTTGTAGCCGAAGCCCTTCTCGCCCGTGCACAACGCGCGGAAGTTCTCCGCCGTCTTGGGCACGTCGTCGTTGTACAACACGAACGTGATGCGTCCTGCCGCCTTGCCATCGACCTCGAGGTCGAAAAACACCTTCTTGCTCATCTGTGGAATGGTCTGAACCGCGCCTTGCCCGGGGCTGCGGGGGATCCCCGCGTCAACGCCCGGTGCCCATGAGCCTTGCCGCCAACCGGCCGCCCATGCAACGACGGGTTCGCCGCCCGGGCAATGGGGTCAGATCTTAACATTTGACTTTTCAGGATCCGAGGCGGCGGCGGCGTAATGCATTCCCCTCCGCCACCCGACCTTCAAACCGGCACCTTCACCCCCATTTTAACGTCGGCACTGACACGCTGGCAAAGGGCTGTGACTTCCCCGCCATGAAGGTTGTCGCGTTCTTCTGCCTGCGCTGCGGCGCCACCCCCGACGCCGTCACCTCCAGGC
>JBJSZF010000705.1:0-2128 GCA_046090125.1 Verrucomicrobiota bacterium | reverse complement strand
GTTGTGCCAGTACGCCAGCAGGCTCCGCAACAGGTCCGGGCGGCGCAGCACCGGCGAGTCCGCAGGGGTCGCGCCCCCGCTGATGATGTGGTTGCCGCCGCCCGTGCCCGTGTGGCGGCCATCCAGCATGAACTTCTCCGTGCCCAGCCGCGTCTGGCGCGCCTCCTCGTACACCGTCTCTGTCGTCGCCACCAACTCACCCCACGAACGCGTCGGATGCAGGTTCACCTCGATCACGCCCGGGTCCGGCGTGACCTTCAACACATTCAACCGCGGGTCGAACGGCGGCGGCGTCCCCTCCAACACCACCGGGATGGACAATTCCGACGCCGTCCGTTCCACCGCCGCCACGAGCTGGAGGTATTCCTCGAGGTCGGAGACGGGCGGCATGAACACATGCAGGCGCCCATTGCGGGGCTCGAAGCACACGGCCGTCCGGACGATCCACGGCGCGGACTCGCCGGGCCGTGGCGTGCGCGACGCGGCCTCCGACGCCTTCGCACCGGGGTGGGCTTCGCCTGGGCCTTGGCCCTTGTGGGACGCCGCGCCCTCGGCGGGTCCGATGCCCGGGGCCGACTGAAACCGCGGGCCATGCATGGCGCCCGGTGTCGTGTCGGGGCCGCGCCCGGCCAGGGTGGCCCACGATGGCAAGGCGGCGCGCGGGGCCGTCGGGTCCTGCGGCTGGACGTAGGGATATTCCGCCTCCCGAACCCATGGCTGCGAATCCAACGGCAGGCGATAGCCCATCGGCGAGTCGCCGGGGATGAGCCACAACGTGCCGTCGCGCAGGAACCACGGCCCGGACTCCCAGCCCGCGTCGGCGTGCCGCACGGGAAGGACGTATCCCACGACCTGGCCGAGGCCGCCTCCGAACACGCGGGCCATCCGCGCCCGTTCCTCCGCGTCCGCGAGGTTGGACTTCAGCGGGTCCACGTTCACGGGCAGGCGACGTTCCCTCCAAAGGTAGTAATAGACGTCCTCGTGGCCCGGCATGAGCCAGCGGTCGGCGATGCCGAGGTTTGCGGCGAACCGACGCCCGAACCGCTCCGCGTCGCCGGAGCCATGGCCGAGGTCCTTCGACTCGTCCGCGATGAGGGCGTCGTTCGCCCACACGGGCTCGCCGTCCTTGCGCCAGTAGCAGCCAAGTGCCCACCGTGGCAACGATTCGCCCGGGTACCACTTCCCCTGCCCATAAAACAACAGGCCGCCGGGCGCGAACCTCGAGCGCAACCGCTGGATCAACGTGCCCGCCCGCAGCCGCTTGGTGGGCCCCACGGCCTCCGTGTTCCACTCGGCCCCGTCCATGTCGTCGATGGACACGAACGTGGGCTCGCCGCCCATGGTGAGGCGGACGTCGCCGGCCTCCAGCTCGGCGTCCACGCGATGGCCGAGGACCTCGATCCGTTCCCATTGCTCGTCCGTGTAGGGCTTGGTGACGCGCGGCGACTCGAAGATGCGCGTCACCCTCATCTCGTGGCGCATCGTGGACTCGCACGGGTCCACGGCTCCGGTCACCGGCGCGGCGCTCGCGGGCTCCGGCGTGCACGACAACGGGATGTGCCCCTCGCCCGCCAGCAGGCCCGAAGTGGGGTCCAGCCCAATCCAGCCCGCGCCCGGCAGGTACACCTCGCACCAGGCGTGCAGGTCCGTGAAGTCCGACTCCGCGCCGCTGGGCCCGTCGAGGGACTTCACGTCGGGCCGGAGCTGGATGAGGTAGCCGGAGACGAACCGCGTGGCGAAGCCGAGGGCGCGCAGCAACTGGACGAGGAGCCAGGCCGAGTCGCGGCACGAGCCGGTCCGCAGCGTCAACGTCTCCTCCGCCGTCTGCACGCCGGGCTCCATCCGGATGACGTACCGGATCTCCTCGCTGAGGGAGCGGTTCACCTCCACGAGGAAGTCGATGGTGCGCTTCCGCGTGCCGCGCCAACGATCCACCAACGCGAGGAGCCTGGGCCCGCGCCCGGCCACGCCATGAACGGGGCAAGGTCCTTTTTCAGGACCGGTTCATACGTGAACGGATGTTCCGTCGCCGACTCCTCCAGGAAGAAGTCGAACGGGTTGTACACCGACATTTCGGCGACGAGATCGACCTCGATGAGCAGCTCCGTCGTGGGCTCCGGGAAGACGA
>JBJSZF010000704.1:0-9704 GCA_046090125.1 Verrucomicrobiota bacterium | reverse complement strand
GGCAACGTCCCCAGCACGTCCAGGTCGCACAGTACCAGCCGGGGCTGGTGAAACGCCCCGACCAGGTTCTTCCCCGCCTGGAGGTTGATGCCCACCTTGCCGCCGACGGACGAGTCCACCTGTGCGAGCAGGGTGGTGGGGACTTGGACAAAGGGCACGCCCCGCAGGTAGGTGGCGGCGACGAAGCCCGCGAGGTCGCCCACGACGCCGCCGCCCAGGGCCACGACAAACGAGCGTCGCTCCAGCCGCGCGGCCGCCAGTTGATCATGGCACCGCGCCACGGTCTCCCATCGCTTGCTTCGCTCCCCCGACTTCACGACCACCTCGACGGGGTCGAACCCGGCCGCGCACAGCGACTCGATGACGCGCGCCCCGTGCAAGGGGCCCACCTGGTCGTCCGTGACCACCGCGCACCGTCGGCCGAGTCCCAGCCGCGAGCATTCGCGGCCGAGACGGGCCAACAGGGCGTTCCCCACCAGGATTCGATACGAACGTTCCCCCAACGAAACGGGCACCACGCGCATCCCGAGACGGTGGCCGAGGAACGGCCCGGGCGGCAAGGACGGCCCCATGGTCCCCATCCCGACGTCCGCGTTCGTCGGTGGTTCACGACGCTGCGGGCGCAGGGCCTCTGCATGGGCGGCATGGACGGGAACCAACGCCACCCGCAATGGACACGGGCGTTCTGGAAGCATCGCGCCGGCTGGAGGGACGCCTCGGCAGGGGCGAGGACATTGGTCATCCGGGCCGCACCAAGCGTGCCCTACTTCGCGGGGCCATCGACCTCGCGGACGTTGTCGTCGGACTTGCGGTCGATGCGGAAGTGGAACGGGTCCACGCCGACGAACCGGGGGGGCTTGTCGGCGACCCATTCGATCTGCTGGGTGCCGGATCGGAGGCGGCGGCGTTCGAGGGCGAGGATGGAGGCCTTGCCAAAGCCCTTGTTACCGGGTTTCTCGGTGAAGAGGCCGACATCGAACGGCTCGTCGAGGGGAGCCTCCTTCTCGGATCCCTGGCCGTCCGCCTGGAGCTTCTTGGCCTCGACGGTCATGACGACGTCATAGCGTCCGTCCGGCCGGCGCGTGGCCTTGGCCGCGCTGACCGAGAGGTCGTAGAGGGTGATGCGCTCGAAGAGGTCCGTGATGACATCGGCATGCTGCGGGCCGCATTCCTCACGGAGGATTCGGAGGAAGTCGAGGGCGTCGGGGTAGGGGGCGGGCTTGAAGGCGAACTCGCGGAGGAGGCGGCGGAGCGACCGGTTGACGGCGTCCTCGCCGGCCGACTCCTTGAGCCACCACATGGCGAGGGCGCCCTTTTGGTAATGGATGTAGGACTGGTCCTCGACGCGCGCGAGCGGCACTTCCTCCTTTGCCTCGGAACCACGGGCGCGCAGGTACGCGTCGAGCTCGTGCTTGAGGAACTTCCAGATTTGCTCGCGCCCGTAAAGCTTCTCCATGACGAGCAGCGCCGAGTACTGGGAGAACGACTCCGAGAGCAGCGTGGCTCCCTGCTTGTCAGCCCCGATGACCTGGTGCGCCCACCATTGGTGCGCGATCTCGTGGGCCGTGACGTAGGTCACCATGTCGATCTTCTCCGCCGCGTCGGCGTCGTCGAAGGCCTGCACGAAGCCGATCGCCTCGGAGTAGGGGACGGTGTTGGCGAAGGACTGGGCAAAGGAGGCGTAGGCCGGGAACTCGAGGATGCGGAACTGCTCGAACTGGTATGGCGAGAAGCGTTCCCCGAAGAGGGCGAGGGAGGCCTTCATGGCGGCCAGCATACGTTCCACGTTCCGGGCATGGGGCGGGTGATGGAAGATGGCGAGCTGCACCGGCTTGCCCCACGGGGCCGCCCACGTGTCCGAGCGAACCGCGTAGCGGGCGGACTGGATCGAGAAGAAGTTCTGGATGGGCGCGTCGGCCTTGAACACGCGGGTGCGGCGGCCGTCGCGGACCTCCTCGCGTTCCATGCGGCCCGGGGCGATGGGCACCTGGTCGGCGTCGGTCGTCACGGTGACCTGGGCGGTGACCCAGTCGCTGTCGTGCCGGAGGTAGTGCTGGACGTTGGCGGTGCGGTCCTCGAGGGCGGGCGGGCGGAGGTCGGCGGGCAGGCCGTGCTTGCGCCGGCGGGCGCGGTCCTGGAGGAAGGACGCACGGTGGACCCCGAGCGTGGGCGCGATGGAGTCGTTGTCGAGGAAGGTGCCATTCCGGACGACGCGCGTGGCGGGCGAGGCGTTCACGAAGCCGGGCTCCTCCTGGAGGGTTTCAAAGTCGAGGTCGCGTTGCTCGCCGGGCTGCATGGGCGGGGACAAGGCGAGGATGCGATGCCCGAAGTTCGTCATGACCTTCTGGAGCGAGCCGCCGGCGATGTCGAGCCGCAGGACCTTGAGCCGGGCAGGCGTGCCCACGTGGAGCGTGTCCACGGGCGTCGCGTGTTTGTTTTCAAGACGGTAGCGGCCCACGGTCCGGGCGCGCGTCTCGGACGGCCATACCTCCACGGCGAGTTCCACGTGCCGGATGGTGGGCTGGGGAACCTTCTCGAAGGGCAACAGGGCTTTCTCGGCCTCGGCCAGGAGTCGCTCGTCCTCCGTCGTGGGCGCGTAGCGGTTGCGGACATTGGTGTTAAAGAAGACCCATCCGCCCAGCCCGACCCACACCAGGGCGGCGACGGCCAGCACGCGGCCGGCCGGGCCAGCAAGGCGGCGGGGCGCCGACATGAGGCGCGGTCGCCAGCGCGTCTCGGCCCCGCGAACGCGCACGAGGTGGACGCCCACGAGGAGCAGCGCGCAGAATGCGGTCCAATAGGCCTGGTGCCAGGCGCGTCCCACCCAGAAATGCCCCATCCCGTTCATGTCCGAGAGCGGCACGGCGGCGGCATCGCCGAAGTTGTAGAGGGCGTGCTGGAACCCCAGCGAGCGCAGGGAGGTCTCCGCCACGATGTGCAGCAGCATGACGGCCCAGCCGACGGGCTTGGAGGGCACGACGGACTGGACGGCGACGGAGAGCACGGACACCTGGACGGCGGTGATCCACGCGGGCACGAGGAACCACAGGAGATACCCGCCCGCCTCGAACTCGAAGTAGCCATGAGCCGCCTGGAAGGCCATCCCGGTGACGACGCCCGCCGCCAGCGTCCCGAGCAACACCCATGCGACGGCCAGGACCTTGGGCAGCAGGAACGCCCAGTTCGGCGCGGCGGTGGCGTCCACGATCTCGTGCATCCGGCATTGGCGGTCCCGCCAGACCAACTCGCCGCCGTAGTAGATGGCGATGAGGACGGGGAACATCGTGAAGGATCCCGCCAATGCCTCGACGACCGCCCGCGTGACCGGCAACGCCGCCACGCCGCGAAACTCCGCCACGGCGCTGAGCGAGCCCAGGCAGTTGAACACCCCGAGCGCGACGAGCACCAGGAACGCCGGGCTTCGCAGCACCAGCGACGCCTCCATGCGGGCCAGTGCGATGCATTGTCCCATGGCCGTGGCGAGGGTCGGCCGTTGCGGGCTGGCCGCGTGGGTTGCAGCCGCCAGCGAAGGCGGGGGCGCAGCCTCGCCCGGACGCTCGTCCGCGCCGCCCGCCGACGCCGGGCGACCCTTCCCGGCGCGTTCCTCCATGCGGAAGACGCGGCCAGCCGCCCCAAGGACCAACCCGGCCACGCCGCACCAAAGCAACCGGTTCCAGAGGAGCCAGCCTTCCAACGGCGTCACCAGGTGGTTGCGGTCGTTCGCGGTCCAATACCGCGTCGCCTTGCCCAACGCTCCCAGCCCGAAGGGGTCCAGCAGAACGGACAGCGTCTCGAAGCGGTCGTCTCGCAGCAGGATGACGCTCGTCAGGAAGCCCACCAAGGCGGCCACCACGCCGACGTAGGTCCACATTAACGAGCGCGTCGCGGTCGCCAACGCGAACAGCAGGGCCGCCAACACGAGCTGCGTCGCCACGCCAAACACCAGCACGGCATGCACGTAATGCCACGGGTGCAGCGGGCCGATCTTCTCCGGGTCCTGCCACGGCATCACGCTGCCCGCGAGGATGCCCAGCGGCACCGCTAGGCAGACCAGAACCGACACCACGGACGCGCCGACGAACCGCCCGGCGAGGTAGGAGGGCTTCCGCAGGCGCGTCGCGCGCAGGATGGGCGCAAACCCGGTCTCGTCGTCGCGGACGACCGCGTTGGCCGCGAACGCGGTAAGGACGAACAAGGCGAACAGGTTGAGGAGGGCGATGGTCTGGGCTATGGCGAAGGGGCTGTTCTTCCACACGTTGCCGGCGCTGCCGATGCGGATTTCGTCCAGGCTGGTGGCCCCGAAGCTGAGGAGGAAGAAGATGGCGAACGAGACAAGGAACAGGGGCGAGGCCACCTGATGTCGGATCTCGAAGCCGACCAAGGCGCGAAAGATCATGGCTGGGAGGGCTTGGGTTGGGCGTCGCGGCGCAGGGCCAGCGTCGCGAAGTAGAGGTCGTCGAGCGAGGGCTCCACCGGCTCGAAGCCGTCGCCGGGCGGCGCGTCGCACAGCGCGTGGACGAGCGTCCGTCCGGCGCGGAAGCGATGCGTGATGACACGGTGCGCGGCCTGGAACCGGGGCAGGTCCGCATGGTCGATCATGCGGCGCCACACCTTGCCCGCGAGGCCCCGGACCAGCTCCGACGGCGCGCCGTGAAGAACGATCTCGCCCCGGTCGATGATGGCCATGCGCGGGCACAGGTCGGCGACGTCCTCCACGATGTGGGTGGAGAGGATGACGACGACGTTTTGCCCGATTTCGGCGAGGAGGTTGTTGAAGCGGTTCCTTTCCTCCGGGTCGAGGCCGGCCGTGGGCTCGTCCACGATGACGAGGCGGGGCGACCCCAGCAGGGCCTGGGCGATGCCGAAGCGCTGGCGCATCCCGCCGGAATAGCCGGCTACGGCGCGCTTGCGCACGTCCCACAAGTTCACCTGCCGCAGCAGGCGCTCGACCGTCTCGCGGCGCTCGCCCCGTTGCGTGATGCCCTTCAGCACGGCGAGGTGGTCGAGCAGGTCCAGCGCGGACACGCGCGGGTACACCCCGAAGTCCTGGGGCAGGTAGCCCAGCACGGCCCGCAGGGCCTCGGGTTGACGGAGCACGTCGATGTCGCCAAAGCGGATCTGGCCCGACGAGGGCGACTGCAACGTCGCCACGCAGCGCATCAGGGTGGACTTGCCGGCCCCATTGGGCCCGAGCAACCCAAACATCCCCGTGGGAACCACCAGGCTGGCGTCGGACAAGGCGCGGACGCCCGACGGATACACGTGGGAAACGCCCTCGAGGACGAGCGACGGGGCGGCGGCGGGGGGAGGGAATGCGTGGGTCATGGGAGGTTGGACGGGGTTGGGGACAAGTCGGGGAAGCCGCGAGGCGGCGTCCGGAGGCGTCGGGTGTGCGGATGGGGAAGGGATGCGTGCTCAGGCACGGTCTGCGCTGAATCGGACGGTTCACCACCCTGTTCTAGACGCCGCGCGTTCATCCCATCGGGAGCAACCCTGCAAGTGCCCCGCGTGTTTCAACAATCTTGCCCGGGAAGGGGTGTGGCGGCGGTGGCAGCGGCGCTTGTGCTGTGAACGGTGGCGCCGCGCAACTTATCCCGCCCGCAGCGCCTCAACGAGGCGCCATGCGGACCCGGCCGCTAGGACGTCGGCGGCGCGTTCCCAGCCCTCCATGATGGACCGGGCGGCCCCTCCGACGAACAGGGCCGCGCCGGCATTGAGGAGGACGGCGTCGCGTCGCGGGCCGCTGTCCTCGCCCCGGAGGATGCGCGCGATGAGGGCGGCGTTGGTGTCGCGGTCGCCGCCCTTGAGGTCGTCCAGCGCGGCGGGCAACAGGGGGAAGGGTCGCGCGGACCATGTCGAGGTGCTGAAGCCTCGGTCCTGGTAGAACTCGGCGACGGTGTTGTCCCCGAGCGTGGACAACTCGTCGAGGAACGCGCCGCCCGGGACGGCCCCTGCGACGACCATGGCGCGCCGGACACCCAGTTGCTGGAGGGTGCGGGCCATGGGCTCGACCAGTTCGGGGCGGGGGACGCCCAAGAGCTGCGCGGACGGGCGCGCCGGGTTGAGCAAGGGGCCCAGGAAGTTGAACAGGGTGCGCTGGCCGCGTTGCGCGCACAGGGCGCGTGCGGGAGCAATGTTCTTGAAGGCGGGATGGAAGCGCGGCGCGAACGGGAAGGCGAAGCGATGCTCGCGCAGGCTGCGCGCGGCGGCGTCCGGGGTGAGGTCCACCGGGATGCCGAGCGCATCGAGGACGTCTGCGGAGCCAGACTTGGAGGTGACGGCGCGGTTGCCGTGCTTGGCGACGGTCACGCCCGCCGCCGCGCACACGAGGGCGACGGTGGTGGAGATGTTGAACGTGTCGAGCCGGTCGCCGCCGGTGCCGCACACGTCGAGGACCTCCCCGGCTACGTCGGCGGGGTTCCACGGCAAGGGGATGGACCGGCTCCTCATTTCCTCCGCAAACCCTGCGATCTCCGAGGTCGTCTCACCCTTGGCGGCCAATGACGCGAGGAAGGACGCCTTGTCCTCCACGGTCGGGTCGGCGTCCGTCAGCAGGGCGACGACCCGCGTGATGTCGGCCCGTGTCAGCTCGCGCCCCTCCTGAACCGCCTTGATGAACTCCGTCAACATGCGGGCACGCTACCCTTCGGCGTGTCGGAGGGGAATGGCTCGATGTTGCCATCGGCGTCAAAGGGAGCCACGGGCCCGGGCAGGACGTGCGCACAGGCCGGGCTTCGGGCGAAGGGGTCGATGGGATTTGCGCGGCCTTTGGGCGATTCCGCCCGCGATGGATGAATTGGCAAACCGACTGCTTTTGAGAAGCCGATGTCATTGGTCCTGGAGCGTCTTCGTTCGGCGGGGCTGGAGTTGCCGCGGCCGCCCGTGGCGGGGGGCAACTACCTTCCGTTCCGCGTGGTGGGTGACCTCGTGTTCCTGCCCGGGGCGATTTCGTCGTGGAATGGGGAGCTTCGATACCGCGGCAAGGTCGGCGAGGCGTTGGACGTGGCGGCGGGGTATGAGGCGGCGAAGCTGTGCGCCCTCAACCTTCTGGCCAACTTGCAGGCGGCGGTGGGCGACCTCGACCGCGTGCGCCAGGTGGTCTCGGTCAACGGGTACGTGAACGGCGTCGCAGGCTTCCCGGACGCGCCCAAGGTGGTGAACGGCGCGTCGGACCTTCTCGTGCTGTTGTATGGAGACGCGGGACGCCACGTGCGCGCCGCCGTGGCCGTGGCGGGGCTGCCACAGGATGCAGCCGTGGAGGTCCAGATGCTCGTGCAAGTGCACCCCGAACCCCTCTGAACCGGAGCCCAAGGAAGCGAAACCATGCTGCACCAGATTGGCCCGCCCGCCGTTCATGATCGTTGGAACCGGCGCCTCGAACCGCGCCTCGCCGTGGAGTCCGGCGACGTCGTGGAGTTCGATTGCCTGGACTCAAGCGGGGGGCAGGTGAACCCGGGGACGACGCTGGAGGAATACCAAAGGATCGACCGCGGGAAGATCCACACCATCACGGGTCCGGTGTTCGTGAAGGGAGCGCGGCCCGGCGACGTGCTGGAGGTGCGCGTGCGCCGGATCGAGCACCACGGATGGGGTTGGACCAGCATCGTGCCCGGCCTGGGGTCGTTGCCAACGCGGTTTGCGGAGCCGTTCCTGTTCCTGTGGAGGCTGGAGGGCGATGAGACACGGTCGATGCCGGGCATCACGCTGCCGTTGGCCCCGTTCCTCGGGATCATGGGGGTCGCGCCGGGCGAGGACGGCGAGATGCGGACGCGTCCGCCGGGCGCGCATGGAGGGAACCTCGATGTGCGGCAACTGGTGCCCGGGGCGGTGCTGTACTTGCCGGTCTTCAACGAGGGCGGGTTGTTCTCGGCCGGGGACGGCCATGCGGCGCAGGGGGACGGCGAAGTCTGCATCAATGGCATCGAGGCCCCGATGACGGCGGAGCTGCAATTGACGGTCCGCCGCGACTTTCGATTGGGGCAGCCCTTCGCGGAGCTGCCGCCGCAGCGGCCGCGCGGCCCGGACATGGGAAGCTGGGCGTTCATTGAGTCGGCCGAGCAACCGATGGACGCGGCGCGCGGCGTCATTCACCGGGCGGTGGACTTCCTCGTGGCGCGGCGACGGCTGACGCCGGAACAGGCGTACGCCCTGTGCAGCGTGGCGTTGGACCTGCGCATCAGCCAATGCGTTAACACGCCGCTGGTGACGATCACGGGGACCTTGGCCAAATCGCTCTTCCGCTAGGCGGCGGTGCGTCCATAGGGTGGGGCCATGCGAGCGTGGATGCGGCGTGGGGTGGCAGCCTTGATGGGGCTGGGCTTGGGTCTGGGTGCGGGGCTCACGGCCCGGGCGGCGGAGGCACCGAGGCCGGGCGGGTACACCCTGGCCCCTGCCGACAGCAAGGACGTGCTGAAGGCGGCGCGGTTCGCCGTGGAGGCTCGCTCACGGTCCGCCACGAATGGCCCGGCCCTGCGCCTGGCCAAGGTGGAGTCCGCGGAGACGCAGGTGGTGGCGGGCACAAACTACCGGCTCGTGTTGGCCGTCCGCGAGGGCAAGGACAAGACGGAGCGCCGAGCGGAGGCGATCGTCTGGTGGCAGCCGTGGAGGTCGCCCGACCCCTACCAGTTGACGTCGTGGACGTGGAAGTAGCGGGCGATGGCGACGCACGACGGACTTTTCTGGAACATCCCAGGCTTCTCATTCCTCGAACCTCTTCCCCATGTCGCACCCTGATGGATACGGACCGGTGCTGGATGCATTGCGCCGGCTGGACGCGGCGGCCGCGAGCCGTGCGAACGTGTTGCCGCTCCTGCAGGAACTGGACGCCTTGGCGCGTGCCTTGCCCGCCGACGCGCCCGCCGACTTGAAGCATTACCTGCAACGACGGTCCTACGAGAAGGCACGCTTGTTCCTGGAAGGGCACGATCCCGAGGCGGGTCCGTGCCCGAGGTAGGCACGCCCATGTTCCTGGACGACCCCATCGTGGCCATCGCGACCCCGCCGGGGTCGGGTGGACTGGCAGTGCTCCGAGTTTCCGGGCGCGGCGCGTTGGAGGTGGCGGACCGCGTGTTTCGACCGGGCAGGCCGGGCGCACCGATGCCATCCTCGGCCCCGACGCACACGGTGCATCACGGGCACGTGATGGCGGGCGGGCGGGCGGTGGACGAGGTGTTGTTGACCGTGTTGCGCGGGCCTCGGACGTACACGCGCGAGGACACGGTGGAGGTGGGATGCCATGGCGGCGTGGTCGTGGCGCGGATGGTGTTGGAGGCGTTCCTTGCGGCCGGTGCGCGGATGGCAGGTCCCGGGGAGTTCACGCGGCGCGCGTTCCTGAATGGCCGACTGGACCTGGCGCAGGCGGAGGCCGTGGCGGACCTGATCCACGCGCGGTCGGAGCGGGCGGTGCGTGCGGCGACGGCGCAGTTGTCGGGGGCGTTGTCGCGGCGGATCGAGGCGTTGCGTGAGGGGTTGATGACGGTGCTGGCCCACGTGGAGGCGCACCTCGACTTCCCGGACGAGGACATCGCACCGGAGACGGGGGCGGCCCTGGAGGCGCGCATGGAGGCGGCGATGACGGACGCGGGGAGGTTGGTGGAGTCGGCGCGCAATGGGCGCCTGCTGCGTGAAGGCGCGCGGGTGGCGATCGTGGGCGCGCCGAACGCGGGCAAGTCGAGCCTGCTGAACGCCCTGCTGGGCGTGGAACG
>JBJSZF010000703.1:0-14492 GCA_046090125.1 Verrucomicrobiota bacterium | reverse complement strand
AGTCGCCCACCGGGTTCGCGCTGTTGTACACGAAGTTCCAAAACTGGAACCGCCCCCGCACCACCGGGTCCGACCGCAGCGTGTTCCACATCTCCGCCCAGTACGCCGGGCTGCTGGCCGTCCCATGGACGAACACCACCGGTATCTTCCCGCGCTGGTAGGGCTCCGTCAGGTAGATGTTGCTCCGCACCCGTTCCTCGCCCGTCAGCAACTGGAGGATTCCCAGCGCCCAAACTTCCCCGCCCTTGAGCCCATGCGCCAACGGTGCCGTGAAGTCCGCCTCCAACGCCACCCGTCGGCCCGCGACCTCGACCGTTGCCACCTCGTGCGTCGAGTACACCTCCAGGGCCGCCCCGAGCCCCATCCCCACCCAGTCCTCCAACCGCCCGTGGAACCGCAGGAACAACGTCGCCGGCCAGCGACGCGCCAACCGCCCCTGCTCCGCCTCCGGCCGCCCCACCCCAATCAACGGGGCACCCAGCCCCGACACCCGGTCCCGCACCGCAAGGCCCCGCACCCGATACTCCGCCGCCGGCAACCACATCGCCACGTCGCCCGCGTTCCACCGTGAACCCTCCCCGTCCCATGCCACCCGCACCGTGCCGGGCCCCGCCGCACGGTCCCCGCCCCGCGGCGCCACCACCGCGTTCGTCCCCAGTCGCCCTCGAAACGCCAGGCCCACCGCCGCATTGTAAATCTCGCACCCATCCCGAAGCCGACGGTCCAGCGGGTCCAGCTCCACGCCAGACCCATCCCCCAACACGAAGAACCACGCGTAGGCCGCCGCCGCCAGGTACCAGCCCGACGCCCGCTCCCGTTCCCCGGGTCGCACGCTCCGCGACAACCCGTGCGCGCGAACGAACGCCAGGTCCGCCAGCGCGTGCAGCTCGTCCCGTCGCCGTTCCCGCACCACTGCCTCGTGCAACCTCCCCAGCGTCTCGTCCGGCTCCCGCTCAAACCGCCCCGCCAGCCCCCGCCGCTGCAACACCATCCGCGCGTCGTCGCTCACCCGCCCCGACAAATAACCCGACTCCAGCCCGCGCTGCACCCGCAGCAACCCCTGTCGCTCCACCCCAACGGGAGCCCGGCAGCCCGTCGTCGCCCACAAGCAAATCGCCGCCACCCACACCGCCCACCCAAGCCCGAGTACCCGTCCGTTCATCCCGTCACGCTCCCCCAACACCCAACGCCAACGCAATCCTGCCCCTCCCTCCAAGGCCCAACGTCAGGAGTCCTGGGGCGAACGACGATGAGGACCCGTCCATGGAACTCGCATTGGCGAGCAACCCAGCCGCCGCCTGCCTTCGGCTCCGCAGAGGCTAGGGTCGCTCGATGGCACGACGGGTTGCCGCCATGCCCCGCGCCTGACCCCGTGACGCCGGGCGGCACCCCGTGGCACGCTCGCGCGCATGGCCACCCGTTTCCTTGCCCGTGCCGGGCTCGTCGCGCTGCACTGCATGGCGCTCGCCCAGTCGCACCCACCGAATCAGGGGCGACAGCCCCAGGGCGAGCCCGACCTGCGCTTCTGGCTGCGGAACATGGTCATGGATCACGGCTACTCCGACGACGAGGTCGCCGCCGCCACGGGCATGACGCCCGCCGAGGCCCGGGCCGCCATCGAACGCGACGGGATCCGGGCCGGGGCGGCCGAGGCATGGGGCGACGGCGCGGGACGCCTCCGCGTGCTGCCCTACCCTGGTGGCCGACACCCGCGGCGCGGCTTCCTGGAGGGCGCGGTGGGGCCGCAACGCGACACGAAGCTGAGCGTGTTCACGCCGTGGGACCCGAGGGGCTACGTCGTGGTGGACGTGCCCGAGGCCATCTGGACGTCGCTGGGCCTGACCTACCTGGCGCACACGCACGTTCCCACGATCTGGGAGCGCGACGGCGTCGCGTTGCCGCCGGTGGAGTGGAGCCATCGGGCCGACGGCGGGTGGCAGATGCTGCGAGCCTTGCCCAACGGGATCCAATTCGGGGCCCGGGCCACGCCCGCCCGGGACCACGTGGGATTGCGTTGGTGGGTTCGGAACGGCACCTCCAACACCCTGGGCAACATCCATGCACAGGTCTGCGTGATGCTTGCGCGGGCGCCCGGCTTCGAGATGCAGTCCGCCACGAACAAGCTCCTCGACCCGCCCTTCGCCGCCGCGTCGGACGCGTCCGGCACGCGCTGGATCATCACCGCATGGGACGGCCTTCAACGCGCGTGGCAGAACCCGCCCGTCCCATGCATCCACGCGGACTCGCGCCTCGGCGATGGCCCGCCGGGCGAGACGCGCGAGGCGCGCGGCTGGATTTGGTTTTACCAAGGCCGCGACATCGCCCCCGAGCTGGCGCGGTTGCGCCGGGAGTTCCTCGCCGCGCCGGCTCCCGCGCCCGACCGCCTGCTGCCCATCCCCGACAAGCTCGTGGTGCTCACCTTTGACGACTCCGTGCGTTCGTTGCACGCCAACGTCCGCCCATTGCTCAAGGAGGCGGGGTTCAACGCCACCTTCTTCATCACCGAGGGGTTCACCTTCCTGACGAACAAGGCCGACTACATGACGTGGCAACAGGTCGCCGAGCTGCACCGCGACGGGTTCGAGGTGGGCAACCACACCCGGAGCCACACGGGCGTCGCGGCGGACTCGCTGGGCCGCCTGCAAGGCGAGCTGGCCCACATCTCGGAGCGTTGCGTCGAGCAGGGGATCCCACGCCCCGTGAGCTTCGCGTATCCGGGCAACGCCATTCACCCAGGGGCACTTCCCATCCTGGCCGCCCATGGCATCCGCTTCGCGCGTCGTGGCGCGCAGCCCGAGTTCGCCTACGAGACCGGCCGCGGCATTGCCTACGACCCCGCACACGATCATCCATTGCTTATTCCGACGACGGGCGACGCCCGGCCCACGTGGACGTTGACGAACCTCCAGGCCGCCGTCGCCATGGCCCGCGACGGCAAGGTCGCCGTGCTCCAGTTCCACGGCGTCCCCGACCGCGAGCATCCCTGGGTCAACACGCCGTTGGAACGGTTCCGCGAGTACGTCGCGTGGCTCAAGGCCAACGGCTACCGCGGCATTGCCCTGCGCGACCTCGCCCGGTACGTCGATCCCAAGGACGCACCGGCGGACCCATGGGGCGTCATCCAAAGGCGCGTCACGGCCGCCCGGCAGACGGCGGACGCGCAGGGGAAGTGAGGGCGGGAAGCGGGAAGCGGGAAGCGAGGATCGGGAGGCGGGTTCCCTTACTTCCGGGCCTTGGCCCGCGCGATCACGAAGTCCACTAGCTCGCGCGAGCGAAAGAACCCGAGGTCCATGTCATGGCCACGCCCGGGCAACACAATCACCTGCGCGGCCTCGCGTCGGCCCGCTGACTCGTACCCGGCGACGAAAGCGCCCGTGTTCGGCTCCAGCGGCACCAGCTTGTCCTGGTCCCCGTGCACGAGCAGCGCCGGAATCCCATCCCGCGCGATCGTCCCGGCCATGGACACGGGATTGAGTCGCCCAAGGGCCTGCTCCAGTTGGAGCGTCGTCATGCCGTACGATCCGGCCGCACGTACCAGGCCCGGGTAGCTTCGCAGGTCGAACACGGGATAGATGCCGGCGACTCCCAGTACCCGCGACGGATGCGATGCCGCCCAGCTCGCGACGATGAGGCCGCCGCGGCTGCGCCCGAGAACGCAGGCCTTCCTTCGAAATCCAAACCGCCGCCGCACCTCGTCATGCAACGCCTCCTGCGCCGCATGCGCCGCCGGGCTCCCGTAGGCCTCGCCCACGTCCACCCCCGCCACGGCCACGCCCGCCGCGAGGAACTGCTCGTGCATCCAACGCTCCGCCTCGTCCGGGACCCCGGCGAGCGTCGGCGCGTAGAACACCCACGGCTGCTCGTTCGTCAACGTTTCCGGAAGAAACACGAACGCCGGCCGTCCTCCCGCCAGGAACGTCTCCACGCTCCCAGCCTTCAACGCCGGCCAACCCGGCGCAGGCACGAAAACGCCGCTGCCTCCCCTTCCCTTCCTGTCGGCGTGGGCCACGCCTGCCTGCGTCAGGCCCCGGAGCCATGGCTCCAGCCGCTCCGCCCACAGGCGTCCATGCTCGCGCAGGCCCGCCCCATTGAAGTGCACGCCCCGGCCACCCCCGTCCCGCCAACGCTCGCCCAGCGCGTCCGTGTCCGGCCCCTGCAACGCCAGCCCGGATTCCCACAGCGAGGCCTGCGCCCGACGGATGTCCTCGGACCCGCGGTCGTCGGGCGTGTGATAGCTCACTTGGGCAACCATCCACGGCACTGCCCAGCCCGCGTCCGACCGCACCCCTTCCATCAGCCGGGACATGAAGCGGGCGTAGAGGTCGCCCCGCAACGTGCGGGTGGGGTCCGCCTGGTTCGCGTCGGATTCCCCTTGGTGCCACAGCACGGCACGAAAACCCCGGGGGCCCAGCGCCCGGACCTTGGCCACCAGTTGCTGGTACAGGGCCCCGTCCGATTCCCAGGCATCGCCCTTCCTGCGCACGCGGGCCATGACCGTGGGCGGCGCATCAAACACAACGCCGGAGGGAAGCCATTCGCGCACGCTCGTGCCGCCGCTGCCACACGAGACAAACCCCACGGGGACGCCCAACGCGCGCGACAACGCGTCGCCCAACGACGGGACCATGCTGCCGCCGTCGCCGCTGGCCCCCGGCTGCGGGTCGTGGGCCAAACGCCATCCGCCCGGCCCCAACGCCAGGACGATGGGCATGGCGGGGCGTTGCCGTTCCTCGCCGTGGTTGGCGGAGTTGGACTGGCCCGCGACCACGAAGACCTCGCCCACGTAAATTCTCCGTTCCGCCAACGCCAGGATGGCGTCCCCGCGCCGCACGCGGACAAGCAAGACCGCGAATCCCGCCGGGACGCGCGTGCGGAGCCGGAATCCCGCCTCGCCCGGGGCCACGCGCCAGGTGGGCGTCCATGTGGGATCACCCAAAAAACGCGTCTCCACCCCGTCGCCCGGGCGCACGCCGGCCTCCTTGGGGAACGTGCCCGACACCACGACGTCGGCCCCGCCCAAGTCATCGCGTTGGAACACGCGGTCCTCCTCGGGCGCCTCCAGGGTCCAGCGAACGGGATCGGCCGCAATCAATCGAAGGAGCCCGAGCGCGACGAGCGCGCTTGCGACGAGTAGGTGCGAGGGCGAGGTCGCGAAGGGTGAGCGGGGGTGGCTCTTCATGTCAGCAGGGGCGCGCGGTGCTCGTCGTCCGGGATCAGTCCAGCCCGCAGGCGCGCTTGGCGCGCCGGAGCGTCTTGCCGGCGACGGCCCGGGCCTTGTCCGCGCCCTCGCGCAAGAGGTTTTCGACGTGGTCCGGGTGCGCGGCGAGCTCGGCACGGCGAGCGCGTGCGGCGGCAAAGAAGGCCCAGTAATGCTCGAACAGGGCCTTTTTCAGGTCCCCGTACCCAAACCCGCCGGCACGCAGCCGTTGCTCGACGTCCATGGCCACCTCGGTCGGGGCCACGAGCCGGAGGAGCTGCACGGCGACGTTCTTCTCGGCGTCGGGCTTGGGCTCGGCGATGCCGCGGCTGTCCATGACGATACCCATGACGCGCTTCTTGATGACCTTCTCGTCGCCGAAGATGGGGATCGTGTTGTTGTAGCTCTTGGACATCTTCTGGCCGTCCAGGCCGGGCACGACGGCGACCTCGTCGCGGATGCGGGGCTCGGGCACGACGAACGTCTCGCCGTACAGGAGGTTGAACTTGATGGCGATGTCGCGCGTGACCTCCAGGTGTTGCTTTTGGTCGCGGCCCACGGGGACGACGTTGGAGTCGTAGAGGAGGATGTCCGCCGCCATGAGGACAGGGTACGCGAACAGACCGTGGTTGACCGCGCCGGCGTCGCCGTCGGCCAGCCGGGCCATCTTGTCCTTGTAGCTGTGGCAGCGCTCGAGCAGCCCCATGGGCGTCACCGTCGAGAGCAGCCACGCCAGCTCCGTGTGCTCGGGCGTGTCCGACTGCCTCCAGAACACGCACCGGGCCGGGTCCAGGCCGCACGCAAGGAAGTCGAGGGCCACGTCCAGCGTGTACTGGCGGCGGAGGGCCGGGTCCGTGAGCGACGTCATGGAGTGGTAGTTGGCGATGAAGTAGTAGGCCTCGCCCTGCTCCTGAAGCTGGATGGCGGGCAGCATCGCCCCGAAGTAGTTCCCAAGGTGAAGCGTGCCGCTCGGCTGGATGCCCGTGAGGATGCGCATGGGCGAAACGCTACCGCAGGAGGAAGTCGGGAGGCACGGGTTTCCTCCGCTCGGCACGCCGCCGCTGCCCAAGCCATGCAAGGACGGATGGCCCATCCGCGCCGGCGCTGGATGACGGCGTCAGCGGTCGGCCGATGCGTGCCTGCCCGCCAGCACCGCTGCCTCCTTCCGAACGCGATCGCGCAGCTCGGCCGGCTCCAGGACCTCCACCTGTTCCCCCCAGCTCATCACCCAACGAAAGACCTCCTCCAGCCCGCTCAGGTGCAGCTCGATCTCGACCCGCCCGTTGCCCAGCGGCCGCACCTCCTGCGAGGGATGCCATCGACGCTCCGAGGCCACGCGCGCCGCCCAGCCCTCCAGCCGCAGCCGAACCACCGCCTCGCGGCCCAGGTTTCCCGAGTGCACCGTCAATGCCCCCTTCAGCATCTCGGCCAGGTTGAAGTGGGGAGGCTTGCGGAAGGCCGCACGTGTCACCCGCAGCCGTCCCATGCGTGACAAGGCGAACGTCCGAAGCGCCTTGCGCCCCATGTCCCATCCAAACAGGTACCACTTGTGGTCGATGCACCCGAGATGGTAGCCGCGGACGCGGCGCGGATGGGGCTTGGCATCCGCAAGGCCCCGGTACTCGAAGCGAACCTCCACCCGGTCGCGCAGCGCCTGGGTCAGGCACTGGAACGTGGCAAGGTCCAGGTCGTCCGACGCCGGCTCCTGGAACGACACCAGGCCCCCCAGGTCGCCCAAAAGGTACTGCTGGTCTTGGTCCAGCCGCTGCTCCAGCCGTCGAAAGCCCTCGGACAAGATGCGCTCCACGGCCGACCCGCGGCACGCCGCCAAGGCCTGCCGGGCAACGAACATCGCCATCAGCTCCGCCTCCGTGAACCGGCCGCCAGGAAGGTCGTGTGCCGGGTCCTCGAGGTGATACCCATGCCGCACCTTGTTGTACCGGATCGCAACGCCGTGGATGTCCCGGAGCCGGTCCACGTCCCGCTTGATCGTGCGTGGCGCCACCTCCAGGTGCCGTGCCAAGGACATGGCGTTGGGGAACTCGCCCGAGCGGATGACCTCATAGACGGCCCAAAGCCGGGGAGGGAGGCGGGGCGGCGGCACGCGTCGCGACGCCATGACGCGCGCCGACGTAGGTTGGGGAGAGGCGGGCATTCGTTGTCGGAAGCTAGCACAGGGGGAGGGACAGAACGGTGTCACTCACCCCTTGCTAAATTTGGGTAACACACAAGACCCGGCGGCCATGGCTCCACCTGCCTTCATCCCTCCCGTCGTCCTTCCCGTTCCCCCGCCGACATCACGCCCACGCCGGCTCCACCTCGTCGTCCTCCCACAACAGCCGCCCTTCCATGCCTCCGGCCACGACCAACGCCTGCCCCGTCACATGGCGGGCCAGGACGTCCGAAGCCAGAAAGGCCACCGCGTTTGCCATGTCCTCCGGCCTCCCGATCTGGGGCAACGCCATCGTCGACGTCACCCTACGGACGGTCGCGGCATCCGATAGCTTGCCCGCGTTGCGCGGCACCACCGTCCACCCCGGGCACACCGCGTTCACGCGGCCCCCGCAGTAGTCCGCCGTGTGCGGGGCCAGCCGCGCAAACTCGTTCTTCAACGTTCGCACCAAACCCTGCGCCATTGCCGACTTGGCCGCCGCGTAGTCCGCATGCCCCGCCTCCCCAAAGATGCCCGCCGTCGAGGCGACCAGCACCGCATTGCCGCGGCCCTGCCGGCGCACCACGCGCGCAAACTCCCGCACGCTCAGGAACGCCGTCGTCAACACCGCGTCCATCGTCGCCCGCCATCGACGCAGGCTGATGTCGGCGATGCACGCCGACTCCGGAGCCCACGACCCGGCGTTCGCCACGAGCGTGTCGATGCGCCCAAACCGCCGCACGGCAGACGCCATCAGGCGACGCGCGTCCGCCTCGCGGGCCAGCTCGCCCCGCACCAGGAGGCTCTCCACGCCGAGGCCCGCCGCCAGCGACGCCACCCGCTCCCTTCCCGTCCGGTAATGCAGCACCAAGCGAGCCCCCTCCGCCGCCATCCGACGGGCGATGGCAGAGCCAATGCCGCCGGATGCGCCCGTCACCACCACCACCTTCCCAGCCAAGCCCGTGTCCATGCGGGCAGGCTGCCCCAGCGAGCCCCGTTTTGCGAGGGCTTGAATCCCGGCGCGCCCCTCGGCACTTGGCTCCCGCGCCGCCTTGGGTACGGTCAACGGGTCTCCTGCATGAGCGCGTTCCACCTGTATGCCGCCTTCGCGCGGTCCGCCGTTGCCCACGCCACGAAGCCCGCCGTCTTCTGGGCGGATTCCGAGCTTTCCTACGACCATTTCCACGGGCTTTCTCGATGGGTGGCCCACCACCTGCGCCAGTCGCTGGGCGTTTCCCCTGGCGACCGCGTCGGCCTGTGGCTGCGCAACCGGCCGGAGTTCATCCCGGCGTTCCTTGGGATCCTCGGGGCCGACGGCGTGGCCGTGCCCATCAACGGCTTCCTGAAGCCGGCGGAGGTGGCCTACATGCTCGCTGACGCCGGCATCCGGGTGATCGTCACGGAATCCGCCATGGGCGACGCCTTGCGCGCCATCGTCGATGCCTGCCCCGGCCTGCGGGCCTTCCATGTCGAGGACCTTCCGGCGCGCGCGCCCGATGGCGTCCCGGACCCGGTTCCCGCCCGCGGCGCGGACGACTTGGCGGTGCTCATCTACACCAGCGGCACGACGGGCCATCCCAAGGGATCCATGCTCACGCACGGCAACCTGCTGCACAACGTGGAGTCGTGTCGCCAGGTGTTGGGGGTGGCGGACCTGGACCGCTTCGTCCTAATGCTGCCCATGTTCCACAGCTTCATGCTGACCGTGTGCATCCTCCTCCCCTTGCTCGTCGGCGGCTCCATCGTCCTCATCCAGTCCCTCCATGCGCCCAAGCACGCCCTCCACGAAATGCTGCAACGCCGCGGCACCGTGCTCCCGGCCATGGCCGCGTTGTTTCGCACCCTCGCCCACCTCCCGCCGGGACTGGATCTGCCCCTGCGCCTCTGCATCAGCGGGGCCGGACCGCTCCCGGCCGAAATCCTCCGGGCCTTCAACCAACGCCATCCCAACGTCCCGTTGATCGAGGGATATGGGCTGTCCGAGGCCAGCCCCGTCGTCTCCGTCAACCCCATCGCCGGCCCCTGGGTCCACGGGTCCATTGGCCTCCCCATTCCGGGCGTCGAGGTCGCCATCCAGTCCGATGACGGCCAATTCCTCCCCGACGGCGTCGATGGCGAGATCTGCGTGCGGGGCGGCAACGTGATGGCCGGGTATTGGAACGCGCCGGAGAAGACGGCCGAGGCCCTCGTGGGCGGATGGCTCCGGACGGGCGACATCGGCCATCGGCGGCCAGACGGCTACCTGGTGGTGACGGATCGCAAGAAGGACATGCTCAAGCCGAACGGCATCAACGTCTATCCGCGCGAGATCGAGGAGGTGTTGTACCGGGTCCCCGGTGTTCGCGAGGCCGCCGTCGTCGGGGAGCCCTGCGAGAAGCGCGGGGAGCGGCCCGTTGCCTTCCTCAGCCTCGACGAGGGCAGCACGTTTGACGAGCACGCGGCGCTGGCCTTCCTCCGTTCACAGCTTGCCGACTACAAGCTGCCGCGGCGCTTCGAGCTGCTCCCTGCCCTCCCGAGGAACGCCACGGGCAAGGTCCTCAAGACCTCTCTTCGGCAGTGGCTGGCCTCCCCGCCCGTCAGCACAACTCCGTCATCAGCCGCGCCACCTCGTCCTTGAGCTCGCGCATGAGGCGATGCCGGACGACATAAACCTGGGCCAGGCCCACCCCCAAGGTCCGACTGACGGCCAATGCGGGCAGCTCGCGCACGAAGCTGTAGTGGAAGATCTGGAAGTGCTCCGGCCGGGATCGGAAGCGCACACGTTCCAACGCCGCCTCCAGCACCGTCGCCTGCCACGCGTTGTTCCATGCCTCGTCCCATCCCCTCTCGTCGACCAGCGCCCCAGCCACCGCCTGCCCTGGCCCCGGAGGCATCCCGACGTCCGATCCCGGGGATTCGAGCAGGGGCTCCACTCTGGTGTCGGAGGGCTGCCGTTGGCGGAATGCGTCCAGGATGCGATGTCGGGTAACCGCACGAATCCAGTTTCCGAAGCTGCCTTCCTTCCGGTCATACACGAAGCCCGGCATTTTCTTGGCGATGGACAGGAGCGTCTCCTGGAGAACGTCCTCCGCCTCGGTCTGGGTCAGCCCAGCCTGCAAGGCCATCGAGACGATCAGCTTGTGATACCGTTGGTGGAACTCACGCCAACTGCGCTCGTCCGCCCAGTCCCGAACCCTCACCAAGAGACTGGAACGTGTCGCGTCCAGCGACGTGTCCTCCGGCGGACTGCCGTCCGATGTGTGGCGGATGCTCATGCCAAGTTGCTCTCATAAATTTCCCGCAAACGCAGGACCGAGTGCAATCTCTATGCACCGTCCCGCGGTCCATCCCATGCACCCAGAGTGATCGGTCACACGGCAGCGGGACGCGAGGATCCGTCCGGCCCCGCAAGACGGGCGCATGGAGAGGCGGCAGGGGACGGACGCGCTTCCGACGCTCAGCCCGCCACGCCGTGCCTGGGAACCTCCACAACATCGGGATGCACCGGGGTCCATCCAGGCCCGGCAGCCGAGGGATTGCAGCCCGGATGCGTTTCGGAAACACTCAGAGCGGTTCTACCACTGATGTCGCGCGCACTTGTCCAGCAGGATACTGATCGGGCGGCCCACAGTCCAAAGGGCTCCACCTTCCCAGAATGCCCGTGCACGGTGTCCGATCATGATCTCGTTCGGAGGGTCGGGCGGGGCAGCTACGGGTCGATTTGGCTGGCGCGGACGGTGACCGGCATCTGGCGGGCCGTGAAGGTGGTGGAACGGGACCGGTTCGAGGATGCACGCCCGTTCGAGAGGGAGTTTGACGGGGTCCGACGGTTCGAGCCCTTGTCCCGTGAGCACCCCGCCCTCGTGGACATCCTCCAAACGGGACGCGGCGAGGAGGGGGGCCACTTCTATTACGTGATGGAGTTGGCGGATGATGCGTCGCAGGAAACGGCGGACGGCTCGCCCGTGCCCGTCGGTTCCCTGGACCCAAGCCGCTACCGTGCGCGGACGCTCCACGGCGACCTGAAACGGCGCGGGAGACTGCCGCCGCACGAGACGCTGGACCTCGGGTGTCGATTGGCCGCCGGAGTGGGGTTCCTTCACGCGCACGGCTTGATCCATCGGGACATCAAGCCGTCGAACATCATCTACGCAGGCGGGCAGGCCAAGCTGGCGGACATTGGGTTGGTGACCGGGGCATCGGACGCGCGGTCGTTTGTCGGCACGGAAGGATATGCGGCGCCGGAAGGCCCCAACTCAACCCGCGCAGACATCTACAGCCTGGGCATGGTGCTGTACGAGGCCGGGATGGGGCGGGGCTGGCGCGAGTTCCCGGAAGTCGCCGACGGGGTGACACAACCCCAGGAGCGGCGCCTGTTGATGGAGTTGAATGCCATCCTTCTCAAGGCGTGCGCGGCGGACCCTGCCAGGCGGTACCAGGATGCAGGCCGGATGCAGGCAGACCTGGAGCACGTGCGCCGTGGAGGGTCCGTGCGTCGTCGGCACGCCCTGGGCCGTTGGGCGCGACGCATGATGGCGGGGTCCGCTGGAGTCGGCATCCTCGCGGCATGGGTGGCGACCGGCGCACGGTGGCAGGCATCGCGACACAGACCCACCCCGCCCACCACCGCCGCAGGGGTCGGCGAGTTCCACAAGGCTCAGGCCCATGAAATGCTTCGCAGCGGCGACGCATCGGGAGCCGCCTTGAACCTCGTGGCGGCAGCCCACGCCCGGGGCTCGCGCATGGACCAGTCCGAGCAGGAACCGTGGCCGCGCGTTCGCCGGGATCACGTGCTGGAGTCCATGCCAAGGCTGACCTCCGTGCTGCACGTCGGAGCCGGCGTCGCGTCCGCCTGCTTCTCGCCCGATGGCCGACGCGTTGCCGCGGCCGACCGACGCGGGAGCATCACCGTGTGGGATGCTTACAGCGGACAACGCGAGTTCGGCTCCATGCCCACGGGAACCGCTCCCCAGCGGGTCCGCTTTTCCAACGATGGTCGGCGCATCCTTCTGGACGAGGACGGCCAACGTCAGGTGCTGGTCGCGGGCCAAGGAAGTCGGCCTCCAGCGGTCGCCATGGATGCACGTTCCGGCACGGTCGAAGTCCAGGGGCCCGAGGGCAGTCGCTTCGGGGTTTTCGGTCCGGACAACCAGTTCCTGGCCTCCGCCATGAGCGACCGGACCATCATCGTGCAGGATGCGAATCGGGGACAGGTTCGATTCGTCCTTCGCGGCCATGAGCACAGGATTACGGGCCTCACCTTCAGCCACGACGCCCGACGGATGGCATCGATCGACGCCGAGGGATGGGTCCGCGTGTGGGACATGACCCGAGGCGAGGCCTGCGCCGAGCCCTTCCGGCCCCCTTCCGACCTGGGCCAGGTCACCTTCACGCCCGATGGCCAACGCATGGCCGTGGTCCACACGCCGGGAACGTTCCGGCCCGTCCTCGAGCTGTGGGACCTAGGGGCTCGCCCGGCTCGCGTCTCTTCGGTGGAGCTGACGTCTAGCCCGGTGTTGGCCGAAACCGTGACGCTCGGCGGGCGAGCGTTGTTCCTCGCAGACGAACGGGAAGGGTTCGCGGTGCGATCCCTGTTCGGCGACGCCGTCGTGGTTCCGCAGCCCATGGCGCCCCTCGAGCGGTCCATCCGCTGGGCCCTTGCCCCGGATGGATTGCTGGCGGCGACCGCCCACGTGGACGGGATGGTGCGCGTGTGGGACCTCGCATCGGGGAAGCCCACGTTGCCAGCCCTGCCCCACGGAGGCATGGCGGGAGCCTTGGCCTTCAGTGCCGACGCATCCCAACTGGTGGTGGGCACGGACGACGGGGCCCTCAAAGTCTGGGACCTCGCCCGGCCCCTCCCGGGGCCGCCCCCCATCCAGCCCCGGGAAGGCATCGCGTTCGTTCCACCCGAGAACATCCCCTACCCCGCGAACGTCTCGTCGGATGGACGATGGCTGGCCACCGTTGCGCCGCATGGTGGTGCGCTCCGCCCCCTGGTCATCGATCTCCATTCATGGAGCGCCGAGTTCCTCAGCCGCCAAGGCAAGCCCGCCAAGGCCTTGTCGGTCAACTGGGGCCACCTGTCGGCCCAGTTCGTGACCTTCGACCTTCCCCCGGGGCAGGGCTCACGGCGCCCGGAAGTCCTGCGATGGAGCCACGACGGCCGCTCATGGCAGGCCGCCCAACTTCCCCACCCGGCCGTCGTCGCAGCCGTCGCCTTTTCCCACGATGACTCCATCCTCACAACTCGTGATGTCCTCGGCACGGTGCGCGCCTGGCGCAACTCCAATGGCGCCCTGCTTCACACGGCAAGCATCCCGGTCCATGGCTCCCCCTGGGGGACGTTGGCCCCGACCGGCGAACGGCTGCTTGCCCTCGAGGACGGCGGACTGGCGGTCCGCTTCACAGACCTCATGGGGCGCGGAGCAGACGGCCGCATCACCTTGAATAGCCCGTACCGCCATGGGCGCTTCAGCCCGGACGGGTTGCTCTTCGCAAGCCTTCAAGCCGACCACTCGCTGCGAGTCTTCGATGCGGTCGGCGGGCGCGAGGTCTTCTTTTCCAACCCACCCTCGTGCCACGCCCTCACGATGGACTGGAGCCCCGAGGGACGCCGCCTGTTGGTCGTGGACGACAAGGCCGTGCTGCACCTCTTCCGCGTGGACGGGAGCCTGGTGCACAGCAGGATGGGTTCCGGGACGTTCCCGGTACGCCGCGCATGCTTCGGCAAGGATGGCCAATGCATCGCCGTCGCCGACGAGCAAAACGCGGTGCACATCCTCGATGCCCTCACCCTCGCGCCATGGACACTGCCCTTTCCCCATCTCGGCGAGGTCCAACACATGGTGGTCACCCCCTCGAAACAACTGGTGACGTTCTCGGACCCCGACCAGATCCGGAGATGGGACCTCCAGGACCGTCGCCTGCCCGTCGCCGTATTCGAGCAGGCGGCCACCGTGCTGTCCGCGCGGCAACCAAGGGCGGGCACAACACCGGAGTCCCTCCCTCTGCCCCGGCTCCTGTCGGGCCATGCACGGCTCCAGGCTGACGCACCGCACCTCGTACGGCGCGCGGCCGAAGACCTCCAAGCCTGGCGCCTCCAACAGGGCCAATCCCTCCAGTCCCTGCCCCATGTCGAGGCGGCGGCCGCTCACTTGAAAC
>JBJSZF010000702.1:0-3140 GCA_046090125.1 Verrucomicrobiota bacterium | reverse complement strand
GGGGGGGGGGGGATTTGGGAGGAGGGGCATACACGGAGGATGCAGTTGCGTCTGGAATGGCTTGGGCAGGAGTGGGGAGGAACGGCCGCATCCCACAAGGAGTGAAGCACGACCGAGTTGGGCGTGGCCCTTGGGTCGTTGATGGCCGTGCTGGAAGAAACCACATGAACGTCCGCACGTTGTCGATGCTGGCCGCCCTCGGGTTGCTGGCTCCTGTTCCGGGGTCGTTGGCATGGGCGCAGGCGCCCGCCACGCCCGCCGCCGCCACCCCCGCCAAGACCCTTCCCGACGACGCCGAGGCGGCGTGGAAGGAAGTGACGAAGGCGATGACGCCGCCGGCGCCGCCGAAGGACTGGAACGAAAAGCAGCCGAGCGAGGCGGACATCCAGAAGTTCAAGGCGTCGATGGCGAAGGCGGCGGGCACGGCGGCGGACAAGGCGCGCGAGTTCTACGAGCGGTTCCCGAAGCACGAGAGGTTCGGGGAGGCGAAGGACGCGGAGCGGCGGATGCTGACGGCGGCGGTGAACCTCGGGGACACGACGCGCGAGGCGGCGCTGAAGGCGGCGGGCGGCGCGGCGCAACCGCAGCAGCCGAAGATGGAGCCGGTGCAGCAGAAGCTGCAGGAGGCGGTGCAGGAGGCGATGAAGAAGCAACCGGAGGGCATGCCCGCCGTGTTTGCCGAGTTCGAGCGCGGGATCCGGAAGGTGCAGAAGGAGTTCCCGGACCGGCCGGAGATTTACGCGGCGTTGCTGGAGGTCTGCGACGGGTTGCCGCCGGAGAAGGCCGTGGCGATTGCGAAGGAGGTGGAGGAGGCCAAGACGGAGCCCGGGCTGAAGCAGCAGGCGGCCGGCATCCGCAAGAAGTACGAGCGGCTGGGCAAGCCGGTGGACATCGCGTTCACGGCGACGGACGGGACGAAGGTGAGCGTGGCGGACATGAAGGGGAAGGTGGTGTTGGTGGACTTCTGGGCGACGTGGTGCGGCCCGTGCGTGAAGGAGATTCCCAACGTCAAGAAGGCCTATGAAACCCTGCACCCGAAGGGCTTCGAGATCGTGGGCATCAGCTTCGACGAGGACAAGGAGGCCCTGCTCTCGTTCATCAAGAAGAAGGAGATGCCGTGGCCGCAGTTCTTCGATGGGAAGGGTTGGCAGAACCAGTACGCGGGCCAGTTCGGCATCCAGTCAATCCCGGCCATGTGGTTGATCGACAAGAAGGGCAACCTGCGCGAGTTCAACGCCCGCGAGGACCTCGTGGGGAAGGTCGAGAAGCTGCTCGCGGAGAAGTAGGGGCGCGGCCGGTTGGGCCGTGGTGCGCAGGGGGATTCGCCGGGTGCGAGTCCCCTTTTTCGCGGGGTGATGCGGCGGGCGTTGCGGCCGTGGTGGCTGGCGCACCCGGTGCCGCGGCCGTTCCGGTGGACGCAGGCTCGCCGAAGCCAAACGCCGCCTTGAACGCATCGAAGGGTGCCCGCACGTGGACGGGCCTGCCGGTGAACGGGTCCTGGTAGGACAGGTCCACGGCCCGCAACCCAAGGCCCACGGGGTCGTGGCGGCCGTAGAGGATGTCGCCCACGACGGGGCAATGGGAGGCGGCGAGGTGCAGGCGGATTTGGTGGGTGCGCCCGGACTTGGGGAAGGCCTCGATCAAGGCGCGGCCGCCGCGCACGTCGAGCACGTGGAAACGCGTCTCGGCCTCCTTGCCGTCGCGTGCGTCCACGCGATGCCGGCCGGGTTGGCGCGGGTCGGGCCCGAGCGGGAGGGTGCACGTCCATTCACGAAGCCGGGGCACGCCCTCGGTGATGGCGAGGTAGCGCTTGGAGACGTCGCGGGTGGCGAAGAGGCGGCCGAACGGGGCGATGGCCCCGCGGCTCTTGGCCATGAGGAGCACGCCCGTGGTGGGGGCGTCGAGGCGATGGATGAACCGGATGAACTTCAGCGCCCGGCAACGCGCCCACCAGGCTCCGTCCTCGATGCCGGCCAGGAGCGCCAGGTGCAGGTTGCGCCGGATGTGTTCCTCGTCCTCGGGCCCCAGCATCCAGCCGGCGGGCTTGTCGATGGCGAGGACGCTGCGGTCCTCGAACAGGATGGGCACCGGCGATCCATCCGGCAGCTCCACGAAGCGTGTCTTGGCCATGCGCTGCGGCGACTACTGCATCTCGGCGTGCAGGGCCTGGACCTCGTCGGGGGTCAGGGCGCGGTTGTAGATGCGGAGGTCGTCCATCCAGCCGGTGTAGGCGAGGCCAAGCATGATGACGGCCTTTTGCTCGTCCCACGTGAACGTTTGCTCGCGCGGGCTGATGCCGCCGGCCGGGCGGCCGTCCACGTAGAGCCGGGCGGCGCCGTCGGGACGGCCCGTGTTGAAGCGTTCCCAGGTGAAGGCCACGTGGCTCCAACGGTCGCGCTTGAAGCCCGGGCGCTCCACGCGCGCGAGCGGCTTTTCCTCGAAGCTCATCTTGTTCCAGTCGCGCCCGTTGGGGTTCCAGACCTTCTTGTCCGCATAGATGCCCAGGCGCATCTCGCGGGGCTTCTCGTCCTTGGTGAACTCGACGAAGAAGGCCGCGTCATCCCACGCCTTGGACGTGACCTGGATCACGTCCGCATAGCCGGGCTCGATGTCCTCGTCGGGGGTGACACGGAGCCAGAAGGAGACCGTGCCCTGGCCGTTCGTGGCGGGGTTGGGGAAGTTGCCGGGAACGCGGAACCCGACGACCTGGGTGATCTTCTTATCGAAGCGAAGGGCGTCGCCGCGGATGCCGGCGCCGGGGTCGATGCGGACGACGTTGCCGGGAGGGAGGCCGGGCCGGGTGTTGCGCGGGGCCTCCCAGGAGTCGCCGTGCTGGAAGCGGGCGTCGCCGCCGGCCACGCGGGCGTCGGCGGTGCCATCAAAGGGCGCGTGGAAGACGAGGGCCTTCGCCGCGCTGCGCGCGTTGCGTGCCGTCGCGGACTTGGGCGCGAACAGCCCCACGCAACAACCCGACGTCGCCAACGCGACGGCACCCAGGAGAAACCACGCTCGGGAATCCATGGGCGTCAGCATGGGCCAGCATGGGGTGGCGCGTCCATGCAGGATGCGGGGAGCGGGGAGCGGGGAGCGGGGAACGGGGTTGTGCGCGCTGGGCGCGCGGCCGTCCTCGGCCGCCCCCC